>NZ_JBFULI010000009.1:0-159188 GCF_056400405.1 Pseudomonas sp. P5_B3
CCTTGCCACCGGGCAAGGCGCCGATTTGCAGGGCCGCAACGATTGACTTGGGCATTTCGAAAACTCCATTCGCATCAGGGGTTGCTCATTCTCCGGCGTCACATGATCATCAATAAAGACCGATTCACTGCTGAATGATATGAGCCAAATGAATATCACCGACATCGACCTCAACCTGCTCAAAGTCTTCGAAGCGCTGCACGAAGAGTCCAGCGCCAGCCGTGCCGCCTTGCGCCTGGGCGTGACGCAATCGGCAGTCAGCGCGGCCTTGCGTCGGTTGCGCGAGGTGTATGGCGATCAACTGTTCGTGCGCACCGGACGAGGCCTGGCCCCCTCGCTCAAGGCCAATCAGCTCAAACCGGTGGTCAGCGATGCCCTGAACAAATGCCGGCAGAGCCTGGCGATGGTCGATCCGGCCGCGCAACAGTACGAAGGTCGCTCGGTCACTGTGGGAATGTCAGATGATTTCGAGATTGCCTACGGCCGGCGGCTGATCAAAGAAATCGCCCGCAGTGCGCCGAAGTTGCGGCTGATTTTCCGCCAGACCCACAGCCAGATCGTCGCCCAGGCGTTGCTGGAGCGCAGCATTGACCTGGCTATTACCGCGGGCGGGTTTGCCGAGCGGCTGCTCAGCCGTCAGGTGCTGGGGGAAGGTGGTTATTTGTGCCTGGCGGACCCGTCGAGCCTGGTCGAGGGCCAGCAGAGCATCAGTCTTGAGGAGTTTGTGGCCCGCGAACACATTCTGGTGTCGTCCGGCGGTTTTATCGGGATTACCGATGAAGGATTGGCGGCGCTGGGACTGAGCCGACGGGTGTGCGCCTCGACTACGCATTTTGCCGCGTTGCCGCATTTGCTCAAAGGCAGCCGGGCCGTGGCGACCATTCCGGCCCATGCCGCCCGAAGCATCGCAACGCTCAGCGGACTGGCGCTGCTGCCCTGCCCCCTGGCGTTGCCGCGTTACCCGATCGAACTGGGCTGGCGCACCAGTACCCAGCTCGACCCGGTGGTGTTGAAAGTGCGCGAGGCGATTGTCGCGAGTTTCACGTGACGACCGATGTTACTTGTTGGCCGCCATCAGGCGATTGACTTCACTGCGCACCATGTTGGCGAATTCCGGGGGCGACATACCGTCCAGCTCGGCACGTACCCATTCAGCCCACTTGCCTTTGCGCTTGGCCCGCTCGCCGAACAACCGCGCGGCCTCGCCCTTGGCTTTGCCGAGGTTGTTTTGCCAGAGTTCGAACAGACGGGATTTCTCGTCTTCAAGCGCAGCGCGCTCGGCGAGGGGTTTGTCGGCCAGATTGAAGCTCATGGGAATTTCCTGCTGCGTAAAATAGGCGACATCTTACACTGTAGGACGAAATGTCCTGCGTCGGTTTTTCAGCAAGATGGCCTTCCCCGGCAAAATAATTGGTGGGCATCCATGGCAAACCGTGGCCATTTGCGTCGGGTTCGGTCTGGTCGTCGGGTTGCTGCTGGGCCAGCGATAAACGCGCAATCCGCCAGCCATGAAGTCCCCTGTGGGAGCGAGCTTGCTCGCGATGGCGGCAGTCCAGTCAACATCTGTGTTGAATAGGCTGACGTAATCGCGAGCAAGCTCGCTCCCACAGGTTCTACAGCGCCTGTTGACAGCGTCACTCCCCCGCCAGCTCCCGCAAGTTCGCCAGCATCTGCGCATCCAGCTCAATGCCATTGACCTGTGATTTGGCGCGTTGATGGTGACGCCGGTCACCGGGCAAACGCTTCAAGCCGACACCGTGCATTTGCCGCACCAGTTCCTGGCTGCGCTCGGCAAAATTTTGCCCCGCCGATTTGCTCGGGTCGATCACGATAAGCAATTGGCCAGTCCAGGGCGTCTTGGCGCCGGGATGGTTGTTCCAGTCGAATTCGAAGGAAAAATTGCCGCCGGTCAGTGCCGCCGCGAGCAACTCGACCATCATCGACAATGCCGAGCCCTTGTGCCCGCCAAAAGGCAGCAATGCGCCGCCCTCAAGAATCGCTTTCGGGTCTGTGGTCGGCTGGCCGAGGCTGTCCACGCCCATCCCTGCCGGCAAGCGTTTGCCCTCGCGTGCGGCAATTTGCACATCGCCATGGGCAATGGCACTGGTGGCCAGGTCGAAGACAATCGGTGCGCCATCGGCCCGCGGCGCAGAGAAGGCAATCGGGTTGGTGCCGAACAGCGGCCGGTCGGCACCGTGGGGCACCACGCAAGTCATGCTGTTGACCACGCTCAAGGCCACGAGGCCTTCATCGGCGAAGGGCTCGACATCCGGCCACAAGGCAGCGAAATGGTGCGAGTTACGGATTGCCAGCACCGCAATGCCGGCACTTCGGGCCTTCTGCACCAGTAGTTCACGTGCAGCCGCCAGGGCCGGTTGCGCAAAGCCGTTAGCGGCGTCGACCCGCACAAACCCTGAAGCCACATCTTCGACCACCGGAACGGCCTGGCCATTGACCCAGCCGCTTTGCAGCGTCGAAACATAACCCGGAATCCGGAATACCCCGTGACTATGCGCGCCGTCGCGCTCGGCACTGGCGCAGTTTTGCGCAAGCACCCGGGCAACGTCGGCCGACGTGCCGTGACGCAGAAAAATCTTCTCGAGCAAAGCGCTCAGCGCTTCGAATGACAGGTGTGACGAGATCGCAGTAGACGTGTGATCGTGTGGCGCAGACATCTGAAGCTCCAGACTGATTATTGGAGGGAACAACAGCGTACAAAGACCCGCCGATTAACAACGCGCGGCGAGCGACCTGTCAACCTTTCGCTCAGGGTCGATGAGGTATATCCGTATCACGAATGCCCAAGGCCCGTGCGTTAGCCTTGTCGATGGAAACACCCAAGGAAGAATTGTTCGCACGCTGGAACAGTGGACTGAAAAAGTGGGTCAGCCTTGATTCGATTCCGGATTCTGATCACGTCGGCAAGGCCATTCTACGGCTGACTGGCAGCAAGACCATGGAGAAGGCACGGGAAGCTTTTTTAAACGTGCAGGATCCGAAATCCCGAGCCGATGTCATTTTGCACAATGCCGACTCGATCGCCTTTCTGATCTGCGAAATGGACCGGCAACTGGACCCGGTGCCGGTCGCCACGACCTCTGACACCTGATCCCGACGTAATAACGCGCAGATCTGCGGATCTGCGCTGCACAGCGGTGTTTGTCTTGATCTCTTTTTCACGCGCCTCACGCGCACTGTGGATTCGCGTGACCGGTACCCAATTCAACGTCTGGATGTATGAAGACCAGGTCAAGGTCAATCTGATCGAAGGCTCGGTACTGGTCGGCAGCAACGCCGACCAGCCCGGTGACGGCTTGCGCCTCGACCCGGCGCGTTTTACCGCGTAATGGCGCATGGACTCACGGGTTGATCACGCGATGGCGACAAATTTTCTACATTTGAGCCTTCATGATTTGCGCTGCTCATGCGTCTAGTCTTGTAAGAGCGCCCACTTTTTCCTGATCAGGCTCTGAAAAGGAGTTTTGCAATGTACAACTCGCAACTGCCAACGGACGGTAGCAATGCGCCAAAGGGTACTTCCATGGGAGTCGGCGTATTCGAGCCGCGTACCGATCGCCACCGCAACGAGCGGATCAGGATCCTGCTCAAAAGCTTTGGCCTGCGCACCAGCCTGATCCGCCTGAAAGTCATCGATGCCCTGCTGACGGCCGCCGAAAACGACCGCAGCCTTGGCGTGCGTGGCGTGCACAGCCAATTGCTGGACCTGGACATTCCGTTGTCGTTTCTAAGCGTGCGTGAAGTGCTCAAGCGCTTGTGCAGCGAAGGTGTGATAGTCCTCAACCCCGACAAAAGCTACAGCCTGCATCCCCAGGCTGCCGCCATTCTACGCACCCCTTGATCGACTGATCAGGGCTTGACCTTGCGGCGCATCACACCATTGATGACCACCACGATCACCGCCACGCCTATGGCGATGTACTGGAACATTTTTTCGCTGATGACGCCGGTGTTCTGCAACCAGGAAAGGCCAAACATGATCCCCAGCACCACCAGGGAGATCAGAATCGAGTATTTCAAACGTTGCGACTGAGTCATTGCAGGTTCCTGAATCTGAAAATGTATCCGGTTTGTATCGATACGCATGCCAAGTGCCTACCCTGTTTCGGGGATAAACAACTACGAGCGGGGGTCTCATGTTACAGCCGATGAAGAGTTTTGGCTTCATAACGGCGATAACCATGAGGACTTTCACATGTTGCGTCGAATCACATTGCTGATGCCTCTGCTGGCCATCCTGACCTTGAGCGGTTGCATTGTTTACCCCTACGGGGGCTGGCACCACCATCACCACTACGACCATCGCGGACCGGGTTACTACCAACATCGTTAACAGCCATTCAACGTCCTGAATCCTTTCGATAGAAGTCATTGCCGGGCTGGGCACACAGCTCCACCAGCCAATCGACAAACACACGCACCCGCCGGGATAACTGGCGGTGCGGCGGATAAAGCGCCGTCATCGGCATGCCCGGTGGCGGCACTTCTCCAAGCACTTCACACAAGCATCCCTCCTGCAGTTGCCGCGCCACGTGATAGTACGGCGTCTGCACCAGACCATATCCGGCCTCGCACGCTGCCAGATAACCATCGGCACTGTTGACCGCCACCTGCTTGGGCAGATCGACCGACCGCACCTGGCCATCCACGACAAACTCCAGCCCATAGCGTTTTGCGTTGCTGGAGATGTACTCGACCATCCGGTGCCCGTCCAGGTCGTCCAAGGTATGGGGCGTTCCGTGCCGCTGCAGGTAGTCGGGACTGGCACAGGTCACCTGATCCATCATCACCAGCGGCCGTGCCACCAGCGAATCGTCCAGCGGCGAGCCTCCGCGCAACACACAATCGACACCTTCGCGAATCAGGTCCACCGGCCGGTCATTCAAACCTATTTCCAGCTCGATCAAGGGATAGCGGGCCGTGAATTGCGGCAGCGCCGGAATCACTACCAGGCGCCCCACTCCCGCCGGCATGTCCACCCGCAACAGCCCCTTGGGATTGTGGCGTGCAGCACTGAACACCGCTTCAGTCTCTTCAAGATCCGCCAGCAAGCGCACGCAACGCGGGTAATAGGCCGCACCGTCGAGCGTCAGGCTGATCTGCCGCGTGGTGCGTTGCAGCAGTTGTACCCCCAGATGTGCCTCCAGTTGCTTGATCAGGATGGTCACCGAGGCCCGGGGCAATTGCAGGCTGTCGGCGGCCCTGGCAAAGCCACCCAACTCGACGATTCGGGTAAAGACGCGCATGGCGTTGAAACGGTCCATTGCTGGCTCCACCGGCAGATTGTTTAGATTTAACGAATAGTGATAGCCGATTTAGCCGGTTTATCTAGTTTCTGTCGAGACGAACAATAGCGACTCACTTCACAGGGAGCTGATTTCATGCACACACGTCAATTGGGAAAAAACGGTCCGCAGGTGTCGGCCATCGGCCTGGGCTGCATGGGCATGACCGACTTCTACACCACCGGCACGGATACCCGCGAAGCCACGGCCACCCTGCATCGCGCGCTGGAACTGGGCGTCAACCTGCTCGATACCGCCGATATGTACGGCCCGCACACCAATGAAGAACTGATTGGCAAGGCCATTGCCGGCAAGCGCGACCAGGTGTTCCTGGCCAGCAAATTCGGGATCGTCCGCGACCCGGCCAACCCCACCGCCCGGGGCGTCAACGGTCGGCCGGACTACATTCGCCAATCCATCGATGGCAGCTTGAAACGCCTCGGCGTGGAGACCCTCGACCTGTATTACCAGCACCGAATCGACCCACAGGTGGCTATCGAGGAAACCGTCGGCGCCATGGCCGAACTGGTCAGTGCCGGCAAGGTGCGTTACCTGGGATTGAGCGAGGCATCGGTGGCGACCCTGGAACGGGCGCACAAGGTTCATCCGATCAGTGCGTTGCAAAGTGAATATTCATTGTGGAGCCGTGACCAGGAAGAAAACGGTTGCCTGGCGGCCTGCCAGCGTCTGGGCGTCGCCTTTGTGCCCTATAGCCCGTTGGGCCGAGGCTTTCTGACCGGCGCTTTGAAAAGCCCGGATGATTTCGCGGCGGACGATTATCGTCGCTTCAGCCCGCGCTTCCAGGGCGAAAACTTCGCGAAAAACCTGCTGCTGCTGCAACAGGTACAAGCGCTGGCGGCAGAAAAAGGCGTGACGGCGGGCCAACTGGCGCTGGCGTGGGTGCTGGCCCAGGGTGATTACCTGATTCCGATTCCGGGCACCAAGCAACGTAAATATCTGGAAGAAAACGTGGCTGCTCTGGATGTGACGCTGAACGCCGAAGAACTGCACGCGCTGGAAGCGATCTTTCCGGCGAATGCCACCGCAGGCCTGCGTTATCCGGAAGAAGTCATGAAACTGCTCGACCGCTAAGGGTCACCGGCCCGTTCGATGAACCGGGCGGGCCGGGCAACATTCCAACCTGACGATTTTGTAATGCATCCCTCATCAGCCTGACAGCGTTGATCTACGATGATGAAGCTGCCGAGCTCTGTAGTAATTCGAAACACTCCAAGAATACCTGACCCGGAAAAGTGGTCAGAATGCGTTTTTTGCCCGTGAGCCGAGACGAGTTTCCCCATGCGAACCCACTTGCGACTGATCGCCCTGAGCGCCCTGTTCATGTCCTCCCTGGCCCAGGCCGCCGACCTCATCCCGATCGAGGTTCATCGCGACGCCAATTGTGGTTGCTGCAAAAAATGGATCAGCCACCTGGAGGCCAATGGCTTCAAGGTCGAAGACCACGTCGAAGCCAGCATGAGTGAGTTCAAGCAACAGCACGGTGTGCCGCCGCGCCTGGCGTCGTGCCACACCGCGTTGATCAACGGCAAATTCGTCGAAGGTCATGTCCCGGCCGACCAGGTCCTGGCCCTGAGCAAGCGCGACGATCTGTTGGGTATCGCCGCACCCGGCATGCCCATGGGTTCGCCCGGCATGGAAATGGACGGCATGAACGATGCCTATCAGGTCATCGGCCTGAAAAAGGACGGCACTGACGTGGTGGTTGCGGATTACCCCGCCCATTGATGTCCGGCGCGTATCTCGGGCTGTTTTTCGCGGCATTCGGTGCCGCCACGCTGCTGCCGCTGCAATCCGAAGCCATGCTGGTGGGCCTGTTGCTCAGCGATCGGTATTGGCTCTGGGCACTGCTGGCAGTGGCAACATTCGGCAATGTTCTGGGGTCGCTGCTTAACTGGTGGCTGGGGCGCGGGATCGAGCGGTTCCGCGACCGGCGCTGGTTTCCGGTAGGCCCCCGACACCTGGAAAAAGCCCGGCTGCATTATCAACGCTACGGCCACTGGTCATTACTGCTCAGCTGGCTGCCGGTGATCGGCGATCCGCTGACGCTGGTCGCCGGGGTCATGCGCGAACCGCTGGGGCGCTTCCTGCTGATCGTCACCCTGGCCAAAGGCGCCCGCTACGGCGTGCTGGCCGTGGCGACCCTGGGCTGGATGGGTTGAACCATCGAGGGCGGCGATTGCCTGTGTTTAATAGCGCCCTAATCGAGCCGATCCAGCATCGGCGGATTTTCCATGGAGCTCTCCCATGTCGCGTCCCCTCACCCGCTGGTTACCCAGCCTGTTGCTGACCGCCGCCCTGCCCGCCATCGCCCACGCCGAAGGACCGGCATATGGCCCCCAATTGCAAGGTTTCGACTACCCCTACACCCTCAAGCACTTCGCCTTTGAATCCCAGGGCCAATCCCTGCAAATGGGTTACATGGACGTCGCCGCCCACGGCAAGGCCAATGGTCGCAGCGTGGTGTTGATGCACGGCAAGAATTTCTGCGGCGCCACCTGGGACACCTCGATCAAAGCCCTCAGCGACGCCGGCTATCGGGTCATCGCCCCGGACCAGATCGGTTTCTGCACCTCCAGTAAACCGGCGCACTATCAGTACAGCTTCCAGCAACTGGCGACGAACACTCAACAATTGCTCAAGGCGCTGGGCATCCAGAAAGCCACCCTGCTGGGGCACTCCACCGGCGGCATGCTCGCCACCCGCTATGCCTTGCTATACCCCGAACAGGTCGAACAACTGGCGCTGGTCAACCCCATTGGCCTGGAAGACTGGAAAGCCCTCGGTGTGCCCTATCGCACCGTTGATCAATGGTACGAACGCGAACTCAAACTCAGCGCCGACGGGATCCGCACCTACGAGCGCAACACCTATTACGGCGGCCGCTGGAAGCCGGAATTCGATCGCTGGGTCGACATGCTCGCCGGCCTGAACAAAGGCCCGGGGCATACGCAAGTCGCGTGGAACTCAGCGCTGATCTACGACATGATCTTCACCCAACCGGTGTACTACGAATTCCAGAACCTGAAGATGCCGACCCTGCTGTTGATTGGTACGTCCGACACTACCGCCATCGGCAGTGACATCGCCCCGCCCGAGGTCAAGGCGAAGCTCGGGCACTACGACGTCCTCGGCAAACAGGTGGCCAAGCGGATTCCCCAGTCCACGCTGGTGGAATTCCCTGGCATGGGCCACGCGCCACAGATGGAAGAACCGGCAGAATTCCACCAGGCCCTGCTCGCCTGGCTGAACAAGACCAACCCCGTGCGTTGAAGAGGAAAGGCTGATGCCCGTGCAAATTGCAGTGCTTGATGATTGGCAGGATGTGGCGCGGAACGTGGTGGACTGGTCGGCGCTGGACAGCGTCGGCCAGGTGAGTTTTCTCCATGACTACCCCACCGATACCCCATCCCTGGCCGAGCGCCTGGCCGGGTTCGAGGTGATCTGCGTGATGCGCGAGCGCACCCGTTTCGATGAAGACCTGCTGCGCCGCCTGCCGAAGCTCAAACTGCTGGTGACCGGCGGTATGCGCAACGCCGCCCTGGATCTGAAAGCCGCTGCCGCGCTGGGCATTCAGGTCTGCGGCACCGACAGCTACAAACACGCCGCGCCGGAACTGACCTGGGCGCTGATCATGGCCGCAACCCGCAATTTGGTGGTCGAGGCCAATGCCCTGCGTGCCGGCCAGTGGCAACAAGGCCTGGGCGGTGACTTGCATGGCAAGACGCTGGCCATCCTCGGTCTGGGCAGCATCGGTCAGCGTATTGCACAGTTCGGTCAGGTGTTCGGCATGCGCGTGATCGCCTGGAGTGAAAACCTCACCGCCGAACGTGCGGCGCAGGTCGGTGTGACCTATGTCAGCAAGCAGGAACTGTTCGAACAGGCTGACGTGTTGTCGGTGCACCTGGTGCTCAGTGAGCGCAGTCGGGGCCTGGTGGATGCACAGGCACTTGGCTGGATGAAGCCCACGGCGCTGCTGGTGAACACCGCTCGCGGACCGATTGTCGATGAAGCGGCGCTGATCAAGGCGTTGCAGAAACAACGGCTGGCCGGTGCCGCACTGGATGTCTTCGAGCAGGAACCGCTCCCTGCCCACCATCCGTTTCGGACCCTGGATAACGTGCTGGCAACGCCCCATGTCGGATACGTGAGCCAACAGAACTACCAGCTGTTTTTCTCGCAAATGATCGAGGACATCCAGGCCTGGGTGGCGGGTTCACCCATTCGTTTGCTGGGCTGATACCGCGTCATCGTTCATCGCGAGCAAGCTCGCGCCCACAGGGTTACATTGGCGGACGCAGCAATTGTGCCCGGCACAAATCCTCTGTGGGAGCGAGCTTGCTCGCGATAGCGGAGTTTCAGTCGACATAAACGTTGAATGACACTGCGCTATCGCGAGCAAGCTCGCTCCCACAACGAATAATTGTTCATGCTGCAGTGTTCTCATCACATCGACCTTGCACTGCGTCTGACGAGGCGCGACCTGATCTGAAACCCGTGAACCTCTGGAGCAAAGCCCATGAATATTCGTTTTGCCGTTCTGATGACCCCGCTGTTGCTGACCGTTGCGTTGTCCGGCTCCCTTGCCCTGGCCAACGGTGGTGGCGGCGGTAACGACATGCCCACCAGACCCACCTGCCCGAAAGGTCAGGTGCTGGATACCCGATCGCAGCGGTGCGTCAGGCAGACCAGCAACCTGGTGCCGGACGAAGACCGCACCAACTATGCGTATCAACTGGCCAAGGACGGACGTTACGAAGAAGCTCTTGCCCTGCTTGACACGCTGAAACAGCCAAATACGGCAAAAGCGCTGAACTATCGCGGCTACGCCACGCGTAAACTAGGGCGTACCGACGAAGGCATCGGCTATTACCTGCAATCGGTGAAACTCGACCCGCAGTACGCGCAAGTCCGCGAATACCTCGGCGAGGCCTATGTGATCAAAGGCCGGCTGGATCTCGCGCAGGAGCAACTGCAGCAGATCAAATCCATCTGCGGCAATACCCAGTGCGAGGAGTACCAGGACCTGGCCGAAGCCATCAACGACTCATCGAAAACCTGACAACCCGAGCGGACGGAGGTCGCCATCGCCAGCGATCAGGCAATACGAACGGAACTGAACCAGCATCTGGCGCGGTTATGGCGCTACGGCCTGCTGCTGTCCCGGCAACGGCATGTCGCCGATGACCTGGTGCAGGCCACCTGCGTGCGGGCGCTGGAACGGGCCGCGCAATTCGTGGCGGGAACGCGCATGGACCGCTGGCTGCTGAGCATTCTGCATTCGATCTGGCTCAACGAAGTCCGCGCCCAGCGGGTGCGTCAGGGTCAGGGTCAGGTGGATGCCGATGAGGCCTTGTCGTTCGATGGTGAATCCGTGGCCCAGACCCATGTGTTGGCGGCACAAGTCATCCGTCGCGTCGATGCGTTGCCCGAGACCCAGCGCGAAACGGTGTTTCTCGCCTACGTCGAGGGCTTGTCCTACCGCGAAGTCGCCGACGTGCTGCAAGTGCCCATCGGCACGGTGATGAGTCGCCTGGCCACCGCTCGGGCGAAACTGGCCGAATATCCACCGTTGCACACGGTGCCGCACCCTTACCGAGGAGAACATTGATGAGCGCGAGAACCTCGGACGAACAACTGGTGGCCTACCTCGACAACCAACTCGATGCCGAGCAGCGCTCGCGCGTCGACGCGGCCATCATCAAAGACCCGATGCTCGGCCTGCGCCTGCAATGGCTGGATCGCAGCAGCCTGCCGTTCAAGGACGCCTACGATGAACTGGCCCGGCAGGCGCCGGTGGATCGCCTGCAAGCCATGCTCGCCACGCTGCCTTCACCCGCCCGCCCCGGGCTCAGTCGACGCTGGTTCCTGGCCGCCGCGGCCGGGCTATTGGCCGGCGGCGTGCTGGCGGACCGTTTGTTCCTCGGCTGGCAAGCGAGTCGGCAGACACACAACTGGCGCGGCCTGGTGGCCGATTACATGGCGCTCTACGTGCCGGAAACCCTGGATCATTTACCCGCTGATGAAGCCGCCCAACGGGCACAACTGCGGACCATCGATGCGCGCCTGGGCCTCGATCTCGCGCCGGCAAAACTGAGCCTGCCTCGTGCCGAGTTCAAGCGTGCGCAAATCCTCGAGTACGACGGCGCGCCCATTGCCCAGATCACCTACCTCGATCCGGTGCACGGCCCCATGGCGCTGTGCATGACCCGCTCCAACAGCGGCAGCCGCCAATTCGCCCATGAACAGCGGCGCGAGCTGAACATCGTGTATTGGGCTGACATGGAACACGCCTGGATGCTGATCGGGCATCAGCCGATCGCGGATCTGGAGGCGATGGCGAAGCTGTTGCGTAGTCGCCTGAGTACCTGAGAAACCCTGGCTCAACGCAGGCGCTGCGACAGTGCCTGCGAAGCGCGTCAGGCCGAACCCGGCAACCACAAGCGAAAGCGCGCCCCGCCCAGCGGCGAGGCTTCCACCGTCAGCGTGCCGCCTTGGGCCTCCAGCGCGCGGCGGCTGATCGCCAGCCCCAGGCCGAAACCACCCGTGGCGCGGTCGCGGCTGCGGTCGAGGCGGTAGAACGGTTCGAAAATCCGTTCGCGCTCGTCATCCGGAATGCCAATGCCGTCATCGTCGACCCAGATTTCACAGGCGCCGGCATACACCTGCACACCGATCTGGATACGCTTCTCGCAGTAGCGCATGGCGTTGCGCAGCAGGTTTTGCAGGGCGCGAGCGGTCAGGCGCGGGTCCAGGCTGAAGCGTTCGAGTTGGCCGTGCAGCAGCACGTCGATGACGATATCCGGGGACTCCAGTTCTTCGTCGACGCTGCCCAGAATGCTGTCGATGAATTCATCCAGCGACACCTCGACCTGCTCTGGTAGCCGCGCCGGGTTTTGCAGGCGACTGTAGGACAGCAACTCCAGCACCAGCTCATCAAGCTCACGAATGTGCGCCACCAGGCTTTGCAGGCGCTCGCGGCTGGCCGCTGGCAAGTCGTCGGACAGCGCCAGCGCCAGGCCGAAATCCAGGCGCGTCAGGGGCGTGCGCAACTCGTGGGATACCGCATTGAGCAAGTCCCGCTGCTGGTTGAGCAGGTTTTCGATGTCGCCGGCCATGGTGTCGAACACTGTGGCCAGGCTACCAATGTTGGAGCTCGGGGAGATTTGCGTGCGCTCGCTCAGGTGCCCCTTGCCAAAGCGTTCGGCCGTGCCCTTGAGGCGCTCCAGATCACGCCAGTGCGGGCGCAGCCACAACAACAGGCAAGCGAGCATGGTCGCGCCGATCAGGACGTTGATGCTCCAGTACAACAGGTTGACGTCCAGTGGATCGGGCGGCACGACCATTTGCACCACGGTGTGCTCATTCAGCGGCGCGACCGCCAGCGTGCGCCAACCCCAGTCGCCCACGCGCACGACGTTCTCGCCGCGCTGCAAACGCTGCTGCTCATCAGGCGTCAGGCTGCTGTCGTCATTGCTGCCGAGCACGATGTGCAGCGGATTGAAGTCCTTGTCCATTTCAGCGGCCAGGGCCGGCCACTGCTCGGCCGGGGCTGCGTGAAACTGTTTGACGATCAGCGTTTGCAGCCCACGGGAATAATCGAGGTTGTAGGTGACAAAGCGCTCGTGGAACACCTTGATCACCAGATCCGGCACCAGGTAAATCGCGGCGCTGAAGGAGACGATGGTCACCAGGTACAAACGAAAGAGGATTCTGAACATTGGCTCAGCATTCCCATTCGGAACGGCTGAACAGGTACCCCTTGCCCCACACGGTCTTGATCTTGCGCGCCTCGCCGGCGTGGTCGTCGAACTTGCGCCGCAATTTGGAAATCGCCACGTCCACCGAACGGTCAGTGCCATTGAATTCGATGCCACGCAGGCGTTGCAGGATCTGGTCGCGACTCAACACTTCACCGGCATGCCGGGCCAGCACCACCAGCAGGTTGTACTCACCACTGGACAGGTCCACCAATTGCCCGCGCCAGGTCACGGTGCGTTCAGACAGGTCGATGCACAGGTTGCCCATCAGAATGCGGTCGTTGGCGGTCTGCGGTTCGCTGAGGCTGCTGCGGCGCAACAAGGTTCGCACCCGGGCCAGCAGCACCCGCGGCTCGCACGGTTTGGTGACGTAGTCGTCGGCGCCCATTTCCAGGCCCAGGACCTGGTCGTGGCTGTCATCGCGGGCGGTGAGCATCAGGATCGGCAGGGTCGCCGAATCGGCGCGCAGCAAACGACAGACTTGCAAGCCGTCGAGGCCGGGCAGCATCAGGTCGAGGATCACCAGGTCCGGCGGATTGAGCCGCGCTCGTTCGCGCACATGGTCACCACGACCGATCACGCTGACGGAATAACCGTTGCGTTCCAGGTAGCTGGCAATCAGTTCGGCGAGGGCGGTGTCGTCTTCGACCAGGAGGATGTTGGGCATGGGTGTTTCCAGAAAGTGCTTTGGCGCCAGATAGATTGCCATCGCGAGCAAGCTCGCTCCCACAGGGATTTGATGTGAACACAAATGTTGTGAACACCACCGGCCACTGTTGGAGCGAGCTTGCTCGCGATGGCGGCGTATCTGGCGCAATAGAAATCAAGGACTGAAGGATATACGCCCTCACGCACACCTGAGTAAAACCCTTACACAATTTCACACAGCACCAACAAAGCTTCACCGCTACCCTCGCCTGCGCCCAGTAGGATGCTGGGGGTCATTATTGGGGTTATTACATGTCAAACAATCTGCTTGCCAGGCTCAGCCTGATTGCACTGGCGCTGATGCTGGCCGCTTGCGACAAGGCGCCGACTGCCGAAGAGCAGACGCCACTGGCCACGGTTCGCATCGAAACCATCGAAGCGCGGCCACTGACCATCAGCAGCGAACTGAGCGGGCGGATAGCCGCACCGCGCATGGCCGAAGTGCGTGCCCGCGTGGCCGGCGTGGTCTTGCAGCGGACTTTCCGTGAAGGCAGTGATGTGAAACAGGGTGATGTGCTGTTCCGCATCGACCCGGCGCCGTTCAAGGCTGACCTGGACAGCGCCGAAGCGGCGTTACGCAAGGCCGAAGCCAACGCGTTCCAGGCCAGATTGCAGGAACAGCGCTACGCCCGGTTGATCGACGACAAGGCCATCAGCGGTCAGGACTACGACAACGCCCGGGCCAATGCGCGGCAGACCGCCGCCGACGTCGCCGGCAACAAGGCGGCGGTTGAGCGCGCCCGGTTGAACCTCGGTTACGCCACAGTCACGGCGCCGATTTCCGGGCGCATCGGCCGGGCGCTGGTCACCGAAGGCGCGCTGGTCGGGCAGAACGAAACCACGCCGCTGGCGCTGATTCAGCAACTGAACCCGATTCACGCCGACCTGACCCAGTCCACCCGCGAACTCAACGAACTGCGCCGCGCCTTCCGTTCCGGCCAGTTGCAGCAGGTCGGCCAGGACCAGGCCAAGGCCACGCTGATTCAGGATGACGGCAGCCTCTACCCGCTGCCGGGCAAAATGTTGTTCAGTGACATCAGCGTCGACCCGGGCACCGGCCAGATCATCCTGCGCAGCGAGTTCCCCAACCCCGACCTCGACTTGCTGCCCGGCAGTTTCGTGCGCGTACGCCTGGAACAAGCGGTCAACCAGCAGGGCATCAGCGTGCCGCAACGGGCCATCCAGCGCGACAGCGCCGGCATCGCCCAGGTGCTGCTGCTCGACGGCGAACAGCGGGTCGGCCAGCAACCGGTCGAACTGGGCGCCGTGCAGAACGATCGCTGGATCGTCACCAGCGGCCTGAAAGCAGGCGACCGCATCGTCATCGAGGGACTGCAGCACGCCCGCCCCGGCGAGAAAGTGCAGATCGACGACACCCCTCTTCCACTTGCCCAGGTGACTGGTCAGTAAGCAGGACGCTTTTTTATGCCGCAGTTCTTTATTGACCGCCCGGTGTTCGCCTGGGTGGTTGCCCTGTTCATCCTGCTGGCCGGTGCGCTGGCCATTCCACAACTGCCGGTGGCGCAATACCCGGATGTCGCGCCGCCACAAATCGAAATCTACGCCGTGTACCCGGGCGCTTCGGCGCAAACCGTGGACGAGAGCGTGGTCAGCCTGATCGAGGAAGAGCTCAACGGCGCCGATCACCTGCTGTATTTCGAATCCCAGAGCAGCCTCGGCAGCGCGACCATCAAGGCCACCTTCCAGCCGGGCACCAACCCGGAACTGGCTCAGGTAGATGTGCAGAACCGCCTGAAAGCCGTGGAGTCACGCCTGCCACAAGCGGTGATCCAGCAAGGCTTGCAGGTGGAGAAAGTCTCCTCCGGTTTCCTGCTGTTGATCACCCTGACGTCCAGCGACGGCAAACTCGACGACGTGGCGCTCAGCGATTACCTGGCGCGCAACGTGATGAACGAGGTCAAGCGTCTGGACGGCGTCGGCAAGGCGCAGCTGTACGGCGCCGAGCGGGCGATGCGGATCTGGATCGACCCTCAGAAACTGCTTGCCTTCAATCTGACACCGGCGGACGTCAACGCCGCCATCGTCGCGCAAAACGCCCAGGTGTCGGCGGGCAGCATCGGCGATCTGCCGACCCGCACCACCCAGGAAATCACCGCGACCATTCTGGTCAAGGGTCAGTTGTCGACCCCCGAAGAGTTTGCCGACATCGTCCTCAAGGCCAATCCGGACGGTTCTACCGTGCGCGTCAGCGATGTGGCGCGGGTCGAGATCGGTAGCCAGGAATACCAGTTCTCCACGCGCCTGAACGGCAAGCCGTCCACCGCCGTCGCCGTGCAGTTGTCGCCCGGTGCCAACGCCCTGAACACCGCGACCCTGGTGCGGGCGAAGATGGATGAACTGTCGCGCTACTTCCCGGCGAACGTCGAATACAAGATCCCGTATGACACCTCGCCCTTCGTCAAAGTCTCGATCACCAAGGTGGTCTACACCCTCTTTGAGGCGATGTTGCTGGTGTTCGCGGTGATGTTCCTGTTCCTGCAAAACATCCGCTACACGTTGATTCCAACCCTGGTGGTGCCGGTGGCGTTGATGGGCACCTTTGCGACGATGCTCGCGCTGGGGTTTTCGATCAACGTGCTGACCATGTTCGGCATGGTGCTGGCCATCGGCATTCTGGTGGACGACGCCATAGTGGTAGTAGAGAACGTCGAGCGGATCATGGCCACGGAGGGTTTGTCACCCAAGGAAGCCACGCGCAAGGCCATGCGGCAGATCACCGGGGCTATCATCGGCATCACCCTGGTGCTGGTCGCGGTGTTCATTCCAATGGCGTTCATGCAGGGCTCGGTCGGGGTGATCTACCAGCAATTTTCGCTGTCGATGGCCACGTCCATCCTGTTCTCGGCCTTCCTCGCCCTGACCTTGACTCCGGCCCTGTGCGCGACATTGCTCAAGCCGATTGCCAAGGGCGAACACCACGAAAAGACCGGCTTCTTCGGCTGGTTCAACCGTCGCTTCGAGCAACTGACCGAGCGCTATCAGGGCTGGGTTGCCTATGCACTGAAACGCAGCGGGCGTTTCCTGCTGATCTACGGTGTGCTGCTGGTGGGTCTGGGCGTGTGCTTCAGTCGTCTGCCCTCCTCGTTCCTGCCGGTGGAAGACCAGGGTTACACCATCACCGACATTCAATTGCCACCGGGCGCGAGCAAGAACCGCACAGTGCAGGTGGCCGAGCAGGTTGAAGCGCACAACGCCGGGGAACCGGGCATTCGTGACAGCGTGGTGATTCTCGGATTCAGCTTCTCCGGCAGCGGGCAGAATGCGGCGCTGGCGTTCAGCACGCTCAAGGACTGGTCCGAGCGTGGCAGTGACGATTCGGCCAGCTCGATTGCCGACCGGGCCAACGTTGCCCTCAGCCAGATCAAGGACGCGGTGACATTTGCCGTACTGCCACCGCCCGTGGATGGCCTGGGTACATCCAGCGGATTCGAATTTCGCCTGCAGGATCGCGGCGGCCTCGGTCATGAGAAGTTGATGGAGGCTCGCACCGACCTGCTCGCGGCGGCCGAAAAAAGCCCGATCCTGATGAACGTGCGCGAAAGCGCCCTGGCCGAGGCACCGCAGGTGCAACTGATCGTCGACCGCAAGCAGGCCAACGCGCTGGGTGTGTCCTTTGCCGACGTCGGCAACGTGCTGTCCACGGCCGTGGGCTCGGCCTACATCAACGACTTTCCCAATCAGGGGCGGATGCAGCGCGTCGTGGTGCAGGCCGAGGGCGACCAGCGCAGTCAGGTGGCTGACCTGCTGAAGATTCACGTGCGCAACACCCATGAAAAAATGGTGCCGTTGTCGGCCTTTGTGCAGGCCAAGTGGACTCAGGGCCCGGCGCAGTTGACCCGCTACAACGGCTACCCGGCAATCAGCATTTCCGGTGAACCGACGCCGGGCCACAGTACCGGCGAGGCCATGGCCGAGATCGAGCGGCTGGTGGCGCAAGGCCCGGCAGGCCTGGGCCAGGAATGGACCGGGTTGTCGTTGCAGGAACGCCTGTCCGGTAGCCAGGCACCGATCCTGCTGGGGTTGTCGCTGTTGATCGTGTTCCTGTGCCTGGCGGCGTTGTACGAGAGCTGGTCGATCCCGACCTCGGTGCTGCTGGTGGTGCCACTGGGTGTGCTCGGCGCGGTGCTGGCAGTGACCTTGCGCGGAATGCCCAACGACGTGTTCTTCAAGGTCGGGCTGATCACCATCATCGGCCTGTCGGCGAAGAACGCGATCCTGATCATCGAGTTCGCCAAGAGCCTGTACGACGAAGGCCACGACCTGATCGACGCCACCCTGCAAGCGGCACGCCTGCGGTTGCGGCCGATTGTCATGACCTCGCTGGCGTTCATCCTGGGCGTGGTGCCATTGGCGATCGCCACCGGCGCCAGTTCGGCGAGCCAGCAAGCCATCGGCACCGGGGTGATCGGCGGGATGATCACCGCGACCCTGGCCGTGGTGTTCGTGCCGGTGTTTTTTGTGGTGGTGATGAAGCTGGTGCGCAAGCGACATAAAAACACCTGACCAAACACTGGTCCCTGTGGGAGCGAGCTTGCTCGCGATGGCGGTGTGTCAGTCGATGACGGGGGCCTCAGTGATTTCAAGAATGTGTTCACCTGGGCTAAGGTGATTGCACAGCCCCAATCCAACGAGCCTCCATGATCTTCCTCGCACGCACCCACCCTCGCCTGTCCGCCGCCATCCTGCTGGGCATCGCGGTGGGCATTCTGGTTCCGGCCGATTCGCCGATCGGCAAGATCCTCATCGGCTGGAATGCCGGCGTCTGGATCTACCTGTTGCTGATGTTCTGGCTCACCGTGCGTTCGAAAGCGACTGACGTAAAACGCATCGCCGAAATCGAAGACGAAAACGCCGGGCTGGTGCTGGCGCTGGTGTGCATTGCGGCACTGGCCAGCCTGGCGGCCATCACCTTCGAACTGGCCGGCAGCAAAGACCTGGAAACCACCCGCAAGCTGCTGCACTACGGCTTCACCGCGCTGACCGTCATCGGCTCATGGCTACTGATCGGCGTCATCTTCAGCCTGCATTACGCCCGGCTGTATTACATCTGGGACGGCAAGGAACCGGCGCTGCGCTTTGCCGAAGGCCTGACGACACCCAACTACTGGGACTTCCTGTACTTCTCGTTCACCATCGGCGTGGCGGTGCAGACCTCGGATGTCGGCGTCGCCACCCGGGGCATGCGCAAGATCGTGCTGGCGCAGTCGTTGATCGGTTTTTTGTTCAACACCGCCATTCTCGGGTTCTCGATCAACATCGCCGCAGGCCTGTTCGGCTGATGCCTGCACAAACGTTCTAGGCATGGTCCTCGGCCGAGGCGTTTAATAGCCCGGCAAACCGTTTCACAGGTACCCCATGAACACTCACAACTGGATCGACCTGGCCCAGGATGCCGACACCGGCATCGAGACCCTGCGCGCGCATTTCGAAGGTCACGCCTACGACCCGCACTGGCATGACAGCTATTTGGTGGGCGTTACCGAGCAAGGGGTCCAGCAATTCAATTGCCGACGGGCCAGGCACCAGAGCACGCCGGGCAAGGTGTTTCTGCTTGAACCGGGTGACATCCATGACGGCGAAGCCCCGACCGCCGACGGTTTCACCTACCGCATGCTGTACCTCGACCCACAGTGGTTGCAGCGTGAACTCAGTGCCGTGTTCGACCATGCCCCCGACAACAGCCAGCTCAGCTTCGCCGCCACCTTGGCCTGCGATGCGCGTCTGGCCCAGGCCACCAGCCTGGCGTTTGAAACCCTGCATCGCGGTGAACTGAAGATCGTCCGCCAGACCGCCCTCGACGGTTTGCTCGAGCGCCTGACCAGCCACTTGCACTGGCGCGCCCGCGATGGCCAGGACCCGCGTCTGCCGCGGGTGGCACAGAAAGCCCGGGAATACCTGCATGCCAACGCGCAATACGACATCGGCCTCGATCAACTGGCCGCCGTCACAGGCGTCGACCGCTTCCGCCTCTCCCGCGCGTTCAAGGCTGCCTATGGCATGGCGCCCCACGCGTATCTGGTGCAACTCCGCCTGGCCACCGCCCGCCGCCTGCTGGCCCGTGGCGAACAACCGGCGGCGGTGGCGATGGCGCTGGGCTTTGCCGATCAGAGCCATCTGGGGCGCTGGTTCATGCGTGCCTACGGCCTGACGCCGGCGCTGTACCGCAAACGCTGCTCAAATCTTCCAGACAGATAACCCCCGGGATTGTGAAGATCGACTTCACTGATCTTCACCGGAGTTAGCCCGCGATGCTGCCCTCGTTCCCGACGTTACTGCCGTTCCTGCTGTTTGCCTTTGTGGCTTCGATCACCCCCGGCCCGACCAATATTCTGGTGCTAAGCAACAGCGCTCGATACGGGTGGGTCGCGGCTGTGCCGATCATCGTCGGCGCCTGTGCCAGCGCTGCGACGCTCGTGTTGCTGGTGGGCACGGGCATCGGTTCATCATTGACCGCGTGGCCCGCTGTGCAAAGCGTCATGCAATGGGCCGGCGTGGCGTGGCTGAGTTATCTGGCCTGGCAGATTTTCAGCACCCCGGCGACTGCCATTGCCGCCCGCAACAGCGAAGCGCGCCTCGGATGGATGGGCGCCGCCAGCCTGCAACTGGTCAATCCGAAAACCTGGATGATGGCGCTGGCGGTGGTCAGCGTATTCGCCGGGGGTGGCGAGCATCGCGCCGTGCAGGTGGTGTATTTGTCCCTGGTGTTTTTTCTGGTTTCCCTGCCATGTCTCGCGGTCTGGGCGATGCTCGGCGCCGGTTCAAGCCGCTGGTTGCGCTCACCCCGTGCCATGCAACGCTTCAATCGCTGCATGGGCCTGTTGCTGCTGGGTTCGGCATGGTTGAGCGTGCTGGCCTGACGGTCACTTGTCGCTCATTGTTCGACAATCAACCATTAGGGGCTTGACGGCGAATTGGATTTTGGTGTCTTCTGAAACCGGTTTCAGTGCTGTCTCACGAAGCACTCGACCTTATAAATCCAATAAGAAGGTTTCAGACCGTGAACGATTTCTCCGCCGCCCAGCGCAGCCGCGTGACCATGCTTGACGTGGCCGAACACGCCAAGGTCTCCAAGGCCAGCGTGTCGCGGTTCATTGGCGAAGACCGTGCCCTGCTTTCCGATGCAATTGCCTTGCGCATCGAGCAGGCGATTGCCGAATTGGGCTACCGCCCGAACCAGATGGCCCGCGGCCTGAAGCGCGGCCGAACCCGCCTGATCGGCATGCTGGTGGCCGATATCCGCAATCCTTATTCGATTGCCGTGATGCACGGGGTGGAAACCGCGTGCCGTCGGCACGGCTACAGCCTGGTGGTGTGCAACACCGACCGCGATGACGAGCAGGAACGCCAGCACCTGGCCCTGCTGCGTTCCTACAACATCGAAGGCCTGATCGTGAACACTCTCGGCCACCATCGCGATGAATTGCGCGAACTGCACCGGGAAATGCCGCTGGTACTGGTGGACCGCAAGGTCGAGCAGCTCGAAAGCGATCTGGTCGGGCTGGACAACCCGGCGGCGGTCGAGATGGCTCTGACCCACCTTGAAGCCCAGGGCTACCGCGATGTGCTGCTGGTCACCGAACCCTATGACGGCACCAGTTCGCGAATCGAGCGGGTCAGCAGTTTCAAGGCGCGGATTGCCCAGCGTCCGGCGCTTCGCGGCACGCTCATCGAAACCGGCAGCGAACTGACTGCCCGACTGAAAACCTTCCTCGATGCGCCAGGTCCCGGCCCGAAAGCGCTGTTCTGCGCGAACGGTATCGCGGCGCTGGCCAGCACCCATTCGTTGCGCGAATTGCAGTGCAAGCTGTTCGAGGATGTCGGCCTGATCGCCCTCGATGACCTGGATTGGTACCCCTTGGTGGGCAGTGGCATCACTGCCCTCGCCCAGCCGACTGCCGAGATTGGCGCGAGCGCTTTCGAGTGTTTGCTCAAGCGTTTGCGTGGGGATGACGGTCCGGTGCGGACGGTGGATTTTTCGGCGCGGTTGATTGTGCGGGGGTCGACGCTTGGGAATTTGCGTTGAATGTTAAGACGCCATCGCGAGCAGGCTCGCTCCTACAGTGGATTTGTGAATATAGGCCCATTGTAGGAGTGAGCCTGCTCGCGATGGGGCCCTGACTAGCACCACAAAAAAATTTGAACAAAAATGAAACCGGTTTCAGAGGTAGAAAAACAATGAACAGACCAGCCGTTTCCATCAGCCTTTCCAGCTACGGCGCCGACCTTGTGCGTCAACGCGGCCAAGGCAGCTTCATCGAGATTCTCGCCGCCGCCGGCGCCACGCGCATTGAGTGGCGTGAGGAATTACTGACCATCGAGGACCCCGCTCAACTGGCCGATGCCACTCAAGCAGAAGGCCTGCAGAGCGTGTATTCATCACCCATGGAGCTATGGCTGGCCGGGCAATCCAGACCCAACCCCGAACTGATCACGGCCCTGCAGCGCGCCCAGGCGTTCGGCGCCAAATGGCTGAAAGTGTCGTTGGGCTATTTCACCGACAACTGCGATCTGCAAACCCTCGCCCGAGTGCTGGGCGAAAGCGCCGTGCAGTTGCTGGTGGAAAACGACCAGACCCTGCACGGCGGCCGCATTGAACCCTTCCAGCGCTTTTTCGCGGACGTCGAGCGGCACGAGCTGCCGATCAAAATGACCTTCGATATCGGCAATTGGCACTGGCAGGACCAGTCCGCCGCCAGCGCCGCACGGTTGCTCGGTCGTCATGTCGGTTATGTGCACTGCAAAGCCGTATCGCGCCGCGCCGACGGCAAACTGGTCGCCCTGCCCCCCACCGCCACTGACCTGCATCTGTGGGAACAACTGCTGCGGCACATGGCCCAAGGCGTGATGCGGGCGGCGGAATATCCGCTGCAAGGCGAGGATCTGCTGCAACTCACCACCGAACACGTCGCGACACTGGCCCGCCTCGGTCAACCCCGCCTGGAGAGTGCGCATGTCTGAGTTCGATATCCTGTCATTTGGCGAAACCATGGCAATGTTCGTCGCCGAACAAAACGGCGAGCTGGCCCAGGTCGGTCATTTCCACAAACGTATTGCCGGCGCCGACAGCAACGTCGCCATCGGCCTGTCACGGCTCGGGTTCAAGGTGGCGTGGCTGAGCCGGGTCGGTGCTGACTCCCTGGGTCGCTTCGTGATCGACACCCTGGAGAAGGAAGGCCTGGACTGCAGCAACGTCGCCATCGATTCTGCGCACCCGACCGGTTTTCAGCTCAAGTCGCGCACCGACGATGGTGGCGATCCGGTGGTCGAGTATTTCCGCCGCGGTTCGGCGGCGAGTCATCTGTCGCCGCAGTCGATCATGCCCAAATTGCTCAAGGCCCGGCATTTGCACGCCACCGGCATTCCCCCGGCGCTGTCTGCCACGGCGCGGGAAATGTCCTTCGAGTTGATGACCCGCATGCGCGCCGCCGGACGCAGCGTGTCCTTCGACCCGAACCTGCGCCCGAGCCTGTGGGCGAGTACGCAACAGATGATCACTGAAATCAACCGCCTCGCCGCCTTGGCCCATTGGGTGCTGCCGGGCTTGAGCGAAGGTCGGCTGCTGACCGGTTTCGAAGACCCCGCCGACATTGCGGCGTTTTACCTCGACCAGGGCGCCGAAGCCGTGGCGATCAAACTCGGGCCGCATGGGGCGTACTACCGCACCCACCAGGATCAGGGATTTGTCGCGGGCGTACCGGTGAATACCGTGGTCGACACCGTCGGTGCCGGCGACGGGTTTGCCGTCGGCATGATCAGCGCGCTGCTGGAAAACCATAGCTTTGCCGACGCCGTGAAGCGCGCCAACTGGATTGGCAGCCGGGCGGTGCAGAGTCGGGGGGATATGGAGGGGTTGCCTACCCGATCCGAAATGGTCAGCGAATTTGAGGCCGCCATCGCGAGCAAGCTCGCTCCCACAGGGGATATGTGTCGAACCTAGATCCCTTGTGGGAGCGAGTTTGCTCGCGATGAGGCCAGTAAAGGCACCGAAGATTCAAACCGTTACCTGCTGCGACAAAAACAACAAGCTCAGGAGCACCACCATGAAAACCGCAACCCTCGCCACCCGCCGCTGGTGGTACATCATGCCCATTGTGTTCATTACCTACAGCCTGGCGTACCTCGACCGCGCCAACTACGGATTCGCCGCCGCATCCGGCATGGCGGCGGACCTGATGATTACGCCCGGCCTGTCGTCGATGCTCGGCGCGCTGTTCTTCCTCGGCTACTTTTTCTTCCAGGTACCCGGGGCGATCTACGCGCAGAAACACAGTGTGAAAAAGCTGATCTTCGTCAGCCTGATTCTCTGGGGCAGCCTGGCCACCTTGACCGGGATTGTCTCCAACGCCTGGTGGCTGATCGTCATCCGTTTCATGCTCGGCGTGGTCGAAGCCGCGGTCATGCCGGCGATGCTGGTGTACCTGTGCCACTGGTTCACCCGTGCCGAACGCTCGCGCGCCAATACCTTCCTGATCCTCGGCAACCCGGTGACCATGCTCTGGATGTCGGTGGTGTCGGGCTATCTGGTGCAGCATTACAGCTGGCGCTGGATGTTCATCATCGAAGGTTTGCCGGCAGTGCTCTGGGCGTTTATCTGGTGGCGCCTGGCCGATGACCGTCCGGCCCAGGCCAAGTGGCTCAGCGACCAGGAAAAACAGGACCTGGAAAGCGCCCTGGCCGCCGAACAGGTCGGCATCAAGGCGGTGAAGAACTACGCCGAAGCCTTCCGCTCGCCGAAGGTGATCATCCTGGCCTTGCAGTTTTTCTGCTGGAGCATCGGCGTCTATGGCTTCGTACTGTGGCTGCCGTCGATCCTCAAGGCCGGGGCGCAAATGGACATGATCGAAGCGGGTTGGCTTTCGGCGTTACCTTATCTCGCCGCAGTGATCGGCATGCTGCTGGCGTCCTGGGGTTCGGACAAATTGCAAAAACGTAAACGCTTCGTGTGGCCACCGCTGTTGATCGCCTCGATTGCGTTCTACGGCTCCTACGCCCTGGGCGCGGAACATTTCTGGTGGTCCTACACCTTGCTGGTGATCGCCGGCGCTTGCATGTACGCACCTTACGGGCCGTTTTTCGCCATCGTTCCGGAAATCCTTCCGGCCAACGTGGCGGGCGGCGCCATGGCGTTGATCAACAGCATGGGTGCCCTCGGTTCGTTTGGCGGTTCCTATCTGGTCGGTTACCTGAACAGCTCCACCGGATCGCCCGGTGCGTCGTATCTGTTGATGAGCGGCGCACTGATGCTGTCGGTGGTGCTGACGTTGTGTCTCAAGCCAGGCGCCAGTGACCGGGTCGTGAACAAGGTTGCTGTACAACGGCCAGTGGCTACTCACCCTTGAATTGATGTTGAGATGACGACAATGAAAAAGCAGGTTGTGCTGTACAAGAAACTCTCGCCGGCGCTGATGGCTCGCCTGCAAGCGCAGGCCGAGGTGACGCTGATCGAAAGCCTCGACGCCGCAGGCCTGGCCAGTCTGCGTGATGCCCTGCCCCGGGCTCATGGCTTGCTCGGTGCCAGTCTGAAACTGGATGCCGAGCTGCTCGATCTGGCGCCACATCTGCAAGCCATCGCCAGCGTCTCGGTGGGCGTCGACAATTACGACGTCGACTACCTGACCGAACGGCGAATCCTGCTCAGCAACACCCCGGACGTGCTAACCGAAACCACCGCCGACACCGGGTTCGCGCTGATCCTGGCGACTGCCCGACGCGTGGTGGAACTGGCCAACGTGGTTCGCGCCGGCGAGTGGACGCGCAATGTCGGCGCTGCGCAATTCGGCACCGACGTGCATGGCAAAACCCTGGGCATCATCGGCATGGGACGGATCGGCGAGGCGCTGGCCCAGCGCGGGCATTTCGGTTTTGGCATGCCGGTGATCTACCACAGCCATACGCCGAAACCGGCGGTGGAACAGCGATTCGATGCGCAGTACAGGAGCCTGCCACAGTTGTTGCAGGAGGCTGATTTCGTCTGCCTCACATTGCCACTGACGGCTGAAACCGAAGGACTCATTGGTGCTGAAGAATTTGCCCTGATGGGGCCTGAAACGATCTTCATCAACATCTCCCGAGGCAAGGTGGTGGATGAAACCGCCATGATCGAAGCGCTGCATAACGGGCAGATTCGGGCCGCGGGGCTGGATGTGTTCGAGCGTGAGCCGTTGAATGCCGACTCGCCGTTGTTGCAGCTACACAACGTGGTGGCGACGCCGCACATTGGCTCGGCGACCCACGAAACGCGCGAGGCGATGGCGAAGTGTGCGGTGGATAATCTACTGGCGGCGCTGGGGGGTGAGCGGCCGAAGAATCTGGTGAATGTTCAAGCGTGGAAGGCCTGATGGATCTGGCGATTATGAGATAGCCTTCGCGAGCAGGCTCGCTCCCACAGGGTTTTGTGAACACCACAGATCAAAATGTGGGAGCGAGCCTGCTCGCGAAGAGGCCAGCCAATCTGCACAAAACCCTCAGGCCCGCCTCGCCTCCAGAAGCTGCGACGCACACGACGCAATCCGCCGACACGCATCGGCCAGCTTGCGCCTGTCCACTACCAGTCCAATCCGGATATGCCCCGCCGCACTCGGTCCAAACGCTTCGCCGGCCAGCACCGAAACGCCATAACCGTCCAGTAGTCGCTCGGCAAAACGCTGGGCCGACAGGCCGGTCTGGCGCACGTCGACCATCACGAACATCCCGCCATCCGGGCGTATCGGCCGCAGGCCCGCGCATCCGTCCAGGCTCGCGCACACCAGGTCGCGACGCTGGCGGTACTCCTCGCGCATCGACGCCACCTCGGGCAGCTCCTCTTCCAGGGCCCGTTGCGCCGCCTTCTGCACGAACTCCGGAATACCGAACAGCATGCACAGCGACAGATGTTCCAGGTGATCGGCCAAGGGCTTGGGCCCGATCACCCAGCCCACCCGCCAGCCACTCATGGCGTGGGATTTGGACAAGCTATTGATGGTCGCGGTGCGTTCGGCCATGTCCGGCAGGCTGGCCGGACTGATGTGGTCGCCCTCGTACAGCAGATCGCTGTACACCTCGTCACTGATCAGCCACACGTCATGCCGAATGCACAACGAAGCCAGTGCCTGCCAGATCTTCAGAGACAGGCTCGCACCGGAAGGATTGTTCGGGCTGTTGAGTAAAATGGCCCGGGTTCGTGGCGTGATCAGCGCCGCGACATCGCCCGGATCGACCCGAAAGCCGTTCTCCGGACACACCGCAACAGGCACGACTTTCGCCCCAATGGCACCGAACACGCCCTCATACGTCACGTACATCGGTTCGGCGACAATTACCTCGTCCCCCGGATCGAGCAGGCATTGCGCCACCGAATACACCGCACACTGGGCACCGGGCATGACGATCACATGCTCGGCATCCACCGCCTGCCCGCTCTGTCGCTGATGGCGACGGGCGATGCTGTCGCGCAACCGACGGTTGCCGCGGACTTCCGAGTAATGGGTGTCACCCGCCAACAAGCTGTCTATAGCGGCTAGAACGATAGGTTGCGGGGTATCGAAATCCGGGTCGCCGACCGAAAGCAGCAGTATATCGACGCCCTGTTCGCGCAATTGCACTGCGCGATTGTGTATCTGCCAGGCCGCGGCGCCTTCACCGGCGATGCGTTGGGTCAAGCCTGAATAGCGCATGTGGTTCTCCAGTCGCGCAGGTTCCTGAGTCAACCCTATCTCAATTCACCAAACGCGCCACCCTGGCATTCAAAATCCCTGGCATGGGACGAACGGTGGGGAGAATCGAAGTTTTTTTTTGGGGCAAAACACAGAAGATTCAGGAGGTTCCGGCGAATGAAGGAAGCTACCTGTAATTTGTGACAGGTCCCAAGAATTATTATTCGCGATATAAGAAGACCGAACCGACAGCCGCCCACACAGGCCTCTGACCATCTCGTCAATGCGCAACAAGGCAATCAGAGCGAGACTTTGCGTTTTTATCAGGGCCAGCAACTGAACGCTGTCGTTCAGGATGATCGCCAGACTCAAATCCTCTACAACCTGGACCAGCCCCTAGGGCAACAACAAACGGGTGACACTGCACAAACCTTGCTGTTGATGACTGACGCGAACAACAGCGTACTGGGTGAAAGCCAGCAACGTGACCTGCGCACGGCCGTCTACAGCGCCTACGGCGAACGCCACAGTGATGACGCGCTACAAAGCCTGCTGGCGTTCAACGGCGAAGTGCGTGACCAAGCCAGCGGTTGGTACTTGCTGGGCCGGGGTTACCGGGCTTACAACCCGTGCCTGATGCGCTTTCACAGTCCGGACTCGCTCAGCCCGTTCGGCAGCGGCGGGGTCAATCCTTACACGTACTGCCTGGGCAACCCAATCGCGCTGCGTGACCCGACCGGGCATGAGGCGATCGGCTGGAGTGGCAGGTTGCGGCGGCCGGATGAGGACCAGACGCCTTCATTGTCAGCGGGTGGGGGCGGTGACTGGCTGGCATGGGTGTTTGTGGGTGTCGGAGCACTGTTTACCGTGGGTGCCAGCGTTGCGGCATACAAATCCGTTGTCGTCGCTACAAAATTGGCTGGGAAGGCCTTGATCTCTGCCGCTATCGGTGCTGCGCTGCTTGTAACGAGTGCGACCTTAACGGCTGCATCAACTGTCGCCCATGGATACGCCGCTGCRACCGGTGACGAGGAGGCAAACGAATGGGCAACGTATTTCGTGATTGGGGCGATGGCGACGGGGATACCCGCGATCGGCCGTGGCATTTTTGGGGCGGTGAATAAGTTCTTCACGAGGAGGGCTGCAAACTCGGCGTGGAAAGAGATGTTGGATGAGATACCCATTTACTTGGCACAACAGGCGCCCCGAGCATCCGCCGGAGCCGGAGCCGGAGCCGGAGCCGGGGCCGGGGCCGGGGCCGGGGCCGGCCTTATGATGGACGTGGGTGCACATTTTTCCCACCCTGTTGCAAAGACGCGACGAGCTAAAGAAATATTTGCAGCGTTAAAAACGCCAGACGCACAGAAACGAGCACAAAATCTGGAAAGGCTAATTGCGATTCACCGGCAACCCAGAGCTAAACCTGGATTACCGAATGGGCGTTCAAACGGACCTTCCACCAACGTCAATCAAAATGCTGCGACAAACGGTGAACAAGTTCGTTACTAACATTTAGCTAAACTTCGGCGACAGCTTATCAACTTTGTCGCCGAAGTATTTTTCCATCGCCACTTCGATTTAAAATCCGGTCACAAACAAAAAAACCCCAACACCCGCCACACCAATTTTTTTGTACGCCCTCCTTAAACATCCCTTATCAGTCATCAACATTTTTTTCTCGCAACACACTTTGAAAAGAATAATATCAATATAAACAATAATTTACCGATGAAATCGGCCAATGGCCGGCGCCAGGAATATTCCTACATACCCCGTCGAAATATCAACATAGCGATCACTGTTCTAATTCCAAAACCCCCTCTAAGATCCCTCCCGGTCATGACAACTGATCACAATCAAACCCAGTACAAGTGCTACCCATCCAAAACAACACTATGTACTAATGCGCACCAAACCAACTAAGGATTCACCATGAAAAAACATCTACTCGCACTTTCCCTGGGACTTTCTGCTGCAGTGGCAGGCACTTCCGTGTATGCAAACACCGGCACCATCCATTTCGAAGGCAAGATCAAGAACAGCACCTGCCCGATTGAAATCATCAACCCGGAAGATGGCTCTGTCGGCAATCAGGTGAAAATGGGTAGCATCGAAGCATCCCGCTTTACCGCCGTTGACCAGGAGTACAGGGGCAAGAGCTTTGCATTACGCGTAAGTGGCGGTCCCGGTTGTGGCCTTAAGCCAGCTGACAACACCGCCAAAGTCACCTTCAACGGCACTGCACATGCGGACGACAGTGATTACTTCGCGGTCACCAGCACCCCTGATGGTGCCGGAGGCGTAGCGATCTCACTAAGGGATAGAAGCGGTGCCTCGATCGCGCCGGGCACATCGTCCGTCGATTACGATCTGGCAGATACCGGTTCTACCGACATGGTATTCAACGCCTACTACCGCTCCATCACCCTGCCAGTGACAGCCGGTGCGGCTTCGGCCGACGTCCCGTTCATCGTCACCATCAACTGATAGTCACCCTGCCCTCTTGAACACAGTGCCTGAGTGCGTCGTGTTCAAGCGGCATTTCGATACGTCCGGGTGCAATGTGCTCACCCGGGCGTATGGAGTTAGATCCCATGTCCCGCATACCCCCACCACCGGTAATTTCATGGCGTGCACTGGGCGTCTGCCTGACCGTGCTCATGCTCAATGTACAGGCCCCCACCGCCCAGGCGGCTTTGACCATCGGCGCCACTCGCGTGGTATTCGACAGCGACAAGCGCAGCACCTCGGTGATAGTCGCCAACCCCAGCAACCGGCCGTTCGCCGTGCAAACCTGGGTTAACACGGCCAGTGACGATGACACCGTTGCCGTTCCCTTCATCCCGTCCCCGCCCTTGTTTCGACTCAACCCCGGCAAGGAGCAGCAAGTACAGATCAATGGACTGCCTAACATGCTGCCAAGCGATCGCGAGTCGCTGTTCTATTTCAATGTGCAGGAAATTCCTCAGGCCGACGGCAATGACAGCAATGTCCTGAACATTGCCCTGCGCACCCGTATCAAGCTGTTCTATCGCCCCGTCCAGCTCAAGGACAACCCCGTCACACGCCTCAAGGACCTGCAATGGTCGATCAAGGACCTCAATGGCCAGCCACACCTGATGGTGGATAATCCGACCCCCTTTCACGTGTCATTTGTTCGTATCGAGATGACGGGCAACGGTGAGCATCAGGCGATCAAGAACCCGGACATGGTCGAGCCGCTCAGCCGCCAGACGTTCGCCCTCAAACCAGGCAAATCCAGTCAAGGCTTGCAGGTCGTGTTCTCGGCGATCAACGACTATGGCGGCTACACCGTGCCATTGACCGTGCCAATTCAACTGGCCCCCTGAGGCAGTGCTTCCGCACTAACTGCCAGGAACCATCACCATGACTTTTTCTTTACCCGCCCGCGGGTGCGCGGCCGTGCCTGCGCGTCTGCGCCTCGCTCAGTTGCTCTTCATCGGCAGCAGCGGTGCTCTTTTGCTGGAAATCAAGCCCGCCAATGCCGCTCAGCCGATTGAATTCCAGAGCGGTTTCATGCGCCAGAGCCCGGCACATGCCAGCGACGCCGGCGTCGCGGCCCTGCGCGCCCTGACCCATGCCCAGGACTTGGGACCTGGGCGCTATTGGGTTGATATTCAGGTCAACCTGCGTTACTTCGGCCAGCGCGAAATCACCTTCGAGCCCGGTCCCGAACGCGATCGTCTGTTGCCTTGCCTTTCTCCCGAATTGCTTGAAGAGTTGGGGGTTCGGCTCGACAGCCTGGCCGACCCGACGTTGTTGCGAAGCCCATGCGTCGATCTGTTCGCACTGATCCCCGGTGCCGAGGTCGACCTGGACGCCGGCAAGCTGTTGCTGTCGATTTCCATTCCGCAAATCGCCATGCGCCGCGATGTCATTGGCCGCGTCGATCCGGAGCGCTGGGACTACGGTATCAACGCCGCCTTCGTTAATTACCAGGTGTCTGCGCAACAAGGTACCAGCCGCTATGGCGGGCGTAACACCTCTGACGATCTGTACCTCAATAGCGGCATCAATCTGGGCCCCTGGCGATTGCGCAGCAACCAGTCGATGCGGCAGGACGAAGAAGGTAAACGCGTCTGGAGCCGGGCGTATACCTATGCCCAGCGCGATCTGCCCGGCACCCATGCCAACCTGACATTGGGTGAAACCTTCACCGGCGGCGATGTTTTTCGTAGCGTGCCGATCAAGGGTGCGCTGATCCATTCGGACCTGGGCATGCTGCCCGACTCGGCCCAAGGCTATGCACCGATCATCCGCGGCGTGGCGCAATCGCGCGCCAAACTGGAGGTACTGCAGAACGGCTACCCGATTTATTCCACCTATGTCAGCGCCGGCCCTTATGAAATCGACGATCTGAGCACCGTGGGCGGCGGCGGCGAACTGGAAATCGTCCTGACCGAGGCCGACGGCCAGGTTCGGCGGTTTACCCAGCCATACGCCACGCTCGGCAACCTGCTGCGTGAAGGTATATGGCGCTACAGCGGCGCGGTCGGACGCTACAACGCCACCGGCGACCTCGATGAGCCGCTGCTATGGCAAGGCACTCTGGCGATGGGAACCGTCTGGAACTCGACGCTGTATGGGGGCCTGATGGCCAGTGACTTCTATCGTGCCGGCACCCTGGGCATTGCGAGGGATCTGGGATCGATCGGTGCGGTGGCCCTGGACGTCACTCGATCCGACGCCGACATCGACACCCTTGACACGCAATCTGTTCATGGCATGAGTTATGCACTCAAATATGGCAAATCCTTTGCGACCAAAACCAACCTGCGTTTTGCCGGGTATCGCTATTCGACCGAGGGCTATCGGGACTTCGATGAAGCCGTTCGCCAACGCAGCGCCAGCTCGACGTTCCACGGCAGCCGCCGCAGCCGCCTGGAGACTTCGATTTATCAGCATCTCTGGACCGGTAGCGCACTGAGCCTGAGTCTGTCCCAACAGGATTACTGGCACAGCACTTATCGACAACGTCAATTCCAGTTCACCTTCAGCACCCAACTCAAGGGGGTGAGTTACAACCTGTATGCCTCCCAATCGCTCAGCGATAACCGCAGCAACCGTGAGACCGACCGCCTGTTCGGCCTGAGTGCGTCGTTGCCCCTTGATTTTGGCCATTCCAGCAACGCGACCTTTGATGTACAGCGCAACCGCGACCGCTACAGCCAGCGAGCCAGCCTCGGCGGCAGCGCCGACGACAACCGGCTTAACTACAGCGTCAGCCTGAGCAGTGATGAAAGCCGCCGGCAATCGACAGCATTGTCGGTCGGTTATCAAGCGCCCTTTGGCGCTGTCGGTGCGGGGATGACCCAAGGCCAGGATTACCGCAGCGTTTCAGTCAATGCCAGCGGTGCCGTGCTGTTACACGCCGACGGTCTCGAGACAGGTCCTTATCTGGGCGAAACCAACGCTTTGATCGAGGTGCCAGGCATCGCCGGCGTCGGCGTCATGAACGCGGCGGGCACCAAGACCACCCGACATGGCTACGCCTTGGTGCCGCATATGCAACCCTACCGGGCCAATCAGGTGGTGCTGAAGACCGACGATCTGGGGCCCGAGGTAGAAATCGATAACGGCTCCGCCCAAGTCGTCCCCAGACGCGGCGCGGTCGTCAAAGCCACCTTCCCCGCACGCACGGTCAATCGCCTGATTATTTCTGGCCGAACCGCAAAGGGCCAGCCATTGCCTTTCGGTGCTCAGGTCAGCAATGCCGAAGGCACCCTCATGGGGATCGTCGGCCAGGCCGGGCAAGTGATGCTATCCACCGGCACCGATCCTCAGACCCTCGATGTTCACTGGGGAGAGCAAGCCGACCCGCAGTGCCGGCTGAGTATCGATCCTGAGAGCATGGAGCAGGCTCAAGGTTACCGATTACAGGAACTGACATGTCTTTGAGCATGAAGAAGTCGGCCCACACCCACGGCCGCCCATCAGGAAACACCATGAAACTCAAGATGCACCGAGTGCTGCGCGCCGCCCTGCTGGCCGCCGGATGTATGCCTCCATTGGCGCTGGCGGCCAATTGCGAATGGGTCCCCGCGGGGGGGCCGACCACCATGAACTATCAGAGGAACATGGGCACCCTGTACGTTCCTCGAGACGCCCGTGTCGGCACCATTATTGGCAGCATTGATATGAGTCATTTCACGCCTAACAACGCGAACATGCTAGCAAGCTGCCGTAACGATGGTAGCCATCGTCTGGAGTTCAACGCCCGCGCCACTGCACCGATCTTTCCTGGCCCGCTGGAGCCGATCAATGGAGAGGATGTCACTGGCAAAATCCTGCAAACCAATATTGCCGGCGTGGGCGTTCGAATAAAACTGGGCTTTCCACTCAATGGCGAGGGTACCACCTCTTTCGTCCCTATCGGCCGTCCGACCGTGCCCTATGATGGATTCAACGACAAAAACATATTGACAGCCATTCAGCTCAATAGCTTGAACAATCAGGTAACACTGGTGAAAACCGGCCCTTTGGCACCCGGCCCTCACAGCCTTGATGGTAGCGAGCTGTTCAGTGGGCATATCACTGATCTGGGCAAAGCGTTCGGATATGGATTGATTGGCACCATCATTCAGGCCCAATGCAGCGTCGGCGTCAACCCGGTCAGTGCCGACCCCGTACCACTTGGGAGTTGGGACACCACTGACTTCACCGGGGAGGGCTACACCACCACGCCGGTCCCTTTCAATATCACGTTGAGCCAATGCGAGACCGATCCGCGTGTAGGTTTCGTCGCGACGGCCAATATCCGCCTCGACGGCATCCTTGGGTCAGCCCCCATCGGCCCTACCACCGACGGCGTATTCAGCCTGACAACCGATTCGGATGCCAAAGGAATGGGCATTCAGATACTCAAGGGTGATGGTTCGCCCGTGGAGCTTGCCACCGAAGTGCCAATAACCGCGATATCGCCAGGCACCACCGTGCTGAATTTCAAAGCGCGCTTCTACCAGACCGAACCCACCACTGCGGTTCGCCCTGGTGTGGCCAAAGGTGCACTGAGCTTTACCCTCACCTACAAATAAACCCAGATAAGGGGTACCCGGAACGAAGGAGCGGGTTTGTCCTGTCAGACAAACCCGCTCCTCCAATCAAGCCTCAGGCAATGAGTTGCGGGGTCAATTTTCCAAACGTCTTCCAGGTCTGCAGGCTGTCGAAACTTACCTTGACCACCACCTCAAACCCCAGATTCAGTTTGAAACGTTGCAGATCGGCCTTTGCAATCCGCCCGACAGAAATGACTGGCGCCACTTCCGGAACCCGGGAGTCGGTGAGTATCGGGATCTCGAGTTTTTGACTGTTGCTGTCGACGCCTACCACGGTGACGGTAAGGTACTGATCGGTCGCCATGAAGGTCCAGCTTGCGAGCGTGAAGTCAGCGACCCCTGTCGTGAGGCTCGCGAGGCTGAGCTTGCCGCCCGCTACCTGGGTGCATTGCACACTGGGTAAACCGGTCAGCTCTTCAACCCGTAAACTGTAATTTTGCGACTTATGCGGGTCTGTCACACCGGGCTCGATGACCTCGTAATACACCGGCAAGGTCTTGCCCAGATGCTGAGCAATCTTGTCTTTTGGAATGTTGTACTCCCTGGAACCTGCCGAGACCGGCGTATTGGTTCGAAATTCGCCGACAGTCCCTGGCGCGGCCCATTGCACGAAGGCCTCTTCACCCTCGTAAATGACTGCGTCGGACGGGATAGTGACCGTGACACCGTTGACCCCATGGCTGGGGATCAGTACACCGCTCGATGCTCCCGACGACGCCTCCTTGACTTTTGATGGTGGCAATTTGCGCGGGATTGGCGTGGCGTCGACGTCCAACTCGACGAAATCCACAGACTTGCTGACGTTGCCAGCCCGGTCTTTGATCTCGTATCGCACGTACCGCACGCCATTGCCCCGATCACGTATCAGATCTCCAGTAACGTTGAACTTAACAGGCAAGGTGTAATTGGTATCGTTAAGCTCAATGACGCCGCCAGGGTTCTCATCACTCAGTCTTACCCCCCAATGCCAAGTGATGCGGTCCCAGGGTCGGGGGGCTGTATAGCCAGGCAGTTCAACCTTTACCTGATCGCTGTTTTGCTCGAGGTAGCGGGCGGTGAGTTTATTGGGCGGGAGCACTTCAGGAGGGAAAATCAGTTTGCTGTCGGCCGCCAGAACAGGGGCCATGATATCGAGCGTGACCACCAGATCTTCGGAAAACTCTTGCGCCCCGTTATAAATCGTGAACCGATAAGCCAACCGGTGTTGACCTTCATTACCTACGTTTCTCAACCACGCTTTGGGCAACCAGACAAACTGATCCGAATCCTCGATGGGGGCGCTCCACTCCCGTTTAGAAATCGGGATCGAGGTGTCGTCAACATAGTCAACGAACAGTTCGACTGTTTCCTCGTCGGCCGAGGGATCCGAGTGAGCCGGCACTGTGAACCATACTTTCAAATCGTCATGGGTCAACGTCGCTGGAATCAGGTTCGGCTCCCCTCCCGGCACTTCGGGAAGCAATCCTGACACCTCGGCTTGTGGCATTTTGATATCACTGAAAATACTCATGACCATGAACAAGACTCCTCAGCAAAAGTGCGCCGGAGAAATCATCCAGTCCCCTGAACAACTCTCCCGCGCCCCACGAAAAGAATATTGAATGCACGGTGTAACGGTTTGCCTCAGCCCGGTGACATCAAGTCATCCGACTACCAGTTGTAACGAACACCGACATTGGCGCCCCAAGGCTGCTCGATCTTGTCGCCATTGCTGTAATCAAGATCAACGTGCATCGACACCCTGTCGGTCACAGTCATCGCCACGCCCGCGCCCAACTCGCCGCGAGAACCCGACAAATCATTACTGAAACGGTTGCTGTTGACTTCGACGTCACTGTTCTTGGCGAATTCATGCACGTAAGCGGCGCGCAGATACGGCTGCACCACCTTGCCTTCACTGAGGGTGAAATTGCGTCCGACCGTGGAGCCCAGCTTGGCCAGCAACGAGCGTGAGCGGTCGCCGTCAGCTGACAAGCCATTGTCCAGATCGTATTTCGCGCCCTCGAAGGTCACGGCGGACAGTTGGGTAAACGGCTCGACAAAGTAGTCATCCGCCAGCTTGATGTTTCGCCCAAACTCCAGCGATGCACCGATGCCGTCAGTGTCGTAATTGCCCTTGGTTTTCTTGCCGTCGCTGAGTTGAACGTCAGATTCGTTCTGGAACCGGTTGTATTTGATGACACCGTCGAAGTAATACCCGCTCTGCGCATCCAGCCAGGTGGTATAGGCGCCCAGGTAGTAGCTGTCGACTTCGCCGGTGGTGCCACGGCTCATGTCCAGGTCGGACTGGCTGTAACCGCCCAGCACACCGACCAGCCATTGCCCGCCGCCCATGGGCAGCGGCGCATCGGCACCGAACGAAATGCCTTGCTGGGTTTGCTTGTAGGCCACGCCGGCACTGTCACTCACGTTGTATTTGTTGCCGTAGGCACGGACCCAGCCACCGGCCTTGCCCTGATCCATGCGCACCTCGCCCATGCGGGTGCGCAACGTGCTGAGCTCACCGTACCAGACCGTCGGGGCCGCATTGAACAACGCCATGACCGACTGTGTACCGGGGCTGATCGTCTTTGTGGCCGTATCCAGCACCCAGTCGTTGTCGCCTTGCTTGATCAAGTCGTAGGAAAACGCCCCGAGGTTCACGGCACCACCGGCCAGGGCGAATGTTGCGTCACCCGAGCCGATATGCACCACCGCCTTGGAACCAGCCCCTGCCGGCTCTGTGCCCTGGCTGTCGAGGGCGACAAGATGGTTGCCACTGGCATTGCCAGACACGGTCAGGGTATCCACCTGCCCGGTGGTGAAGTCGTTGTGCATATGGAACGTTCCCCCCGTACCCGACAGGGTTTCCACGGAGAGATTGAAATACTGCCCCGGGTTGCCGAACTGGACGCCACCGCCGTTGAGCGAAAGGTTCTCGACACTACCGTCACCGACCATCACCCAGAGCGCATTGTTGTTGACCGCCAGGTTCTGAACGTTTTCCAGGCGCCCGGTCAGGGTTGCAGACTGGTCGAGCAACACGTCGGCACTGCTGCCGTCGGCCACGACGATATCGCCGACCAGATGGCTGTTGTTGACGTTGAAATTAGCTGCAGAACCGTTGGTGACTTCCAGCAGCGTGCCGTTTCCCCCTTTCAACGTAGAACCGTTCGTGACCGTGATATTGGCCCGCTCGGAGTTGGTTTGGGTCTGGCCGTTGACAATAATGGCCGAGCCACTCAAGCCCTCGACATGGGTCTTGTCAAGAATCAGTGCATTGTTCGCTGGCAGGTTGCCCGCGGTGAACAGGCTGACACCGTTGAGCCCGCCGACGATCGTGCTGCCAGTCGCCTGTACCTTGCCGCCGAAGCTTTGAATACCAATGCCGTCAGCGTTGCGAGCGGTGACCGTGGTGCCGGACTCCAGCGTCAGCTCCGATTGCGCGCTGAGGCTTGCGCCAAACTGGCCGCCGGTGATCTGGCTGGCGCTGACCCGTGCAGTTGAGCCACCGTTGGCCGTGCCGATCAGACGCAATCCAGTGCGATCACTGACGACCCGACTGTTGGTAATGCTCGCCTCACTGTTGGACAGTTCGATGCCGTTGCTTGTACCCAAGGCCGTCGCCGTGGTGCCGTTGAGTGAAAGCTTCGACCCCGTCTCGACACGAATCTGGTTAGTGGCGGCACCGTTGGCCGTCAGACTGGAACCGCCTCGCACCAACCAACTGTCCTGCGTCGTGGTTGCGTCGATGGTCATGGAGGCGCCATTTTCAATCGTTGAAAGTGCCAGCGCGCACGGACTGATCAATAGCATCGGCGCAAAGGTGGCAAGCTTGAGCTTGCGTGCGAGCGGCGAAAATGAAAATGAATGTCTGACGTACATGAGGTCGCTCCTGAGTCTGTCGGCTATAGGCAAAAACTCCACCTACTGGCGCTTTTCCAGATCGTGTATCTGTTGGGGCGGCAATCCTAAGAAACTTCCTACACCAGATATGTAGGAGTAATCCGAAACAACACTTGAGTACTCCCTTCCAACTGGGTAGCCGATGTTCACAAGTGTTGAGCCAGAGTCGACACGGACGGCAAACATCCGAATCGACTCTGTGATTTCACCTAAGGCACTATTGGGCAAGGATCATTCGGCCTGTGGAACGCTGTGCGACTGACCAACGCCTCAGACTCGACCGTCTCTGTTCCATCATCGAAGAAATACTGGATCTTCACTCGCCCCCGGCGAGTCGTCGGATTCTGGTCATAAAGCGGCTGGATATAAGTGGCGTAAGGCTCAACCCGAAATTCGAAGCCGGTCACGGGCGTACCCGCACTACCCAAGTCAAAATCCTTTTCGAACTTCACGTTGGGAATGGGATTGTCGGGCGAGGACAAGTCATCCCCTATCATGGGAGTGAACTCGAAACTGATGGTGTCGCCATCGTCTAGCAGCCCCGTCAGATCGGGTATTCGCACCAACAGCGCGCCATCAGACTCCAGCGCCGAACACCCCGGATAACCGGCTGGATTGGGGATTTTCGGAAAGCTTGCAGCGGGCAACTCAACTGCTACCGCATTGACCTCAACGTCCGTGGTTTTGGAATCCTGGTCGTTTTCCACACCAGGCCGGTGGACCCGATAGTGCACTGGTACGGGGTCGCCATTGCCACCGTCTCTGATGTATTTCCAAAGGATATCAACCGTAAGGTCATCGCCAGGCGTATGGGTTGCTGCGTCAAAAATGACCTGTGCCTCAACGACTCTCAGCCCGTTCCAGAAAAAATCAACGACATCATCATCCTTTGCCGAGGCATACCACTTGAAGGTGAATTTGGCGTCCTTGCCCTTGTCAGCCCTTATCAGCTGATTGGTCCGGCTGTCATCGAAGTTTTTGACTTCACCGGCGAGCAGGTCTGGATGAACAGGATTCGGCCAATCAATGGGGGGCCACGGAATCCATGGAATAGGTACCTCGAAGTTCACTGGAAAGTTGGCGGACTGAGGGCCGAACGGGCGGCCCTTGCGGAAAATCTGATAACTGACCGGTGTCGCTTTGGTTCCGGTGCTGGCCTGCCCGTACTCATTCAACATGAGCACGGCAGGCAACACCGGAACTTCCATGGTGGATATGTTGAGAAAGTCAAGGTCCGGCTCTACGCGAGTGGCGCCCCATGTAACACGAACCTTGTCACCAGCCTTCCAGTTATCGTACTTGTCGATCCAGACACTCACACCCGCTCGAACATGTTCGTTCACCAACGGCCCCGGGTCCGCTTGCGGAACTTTCGGTGGTTTTAAATTTGCGGGCAGAGGCCCGAAGGTCAGGCCAACCAATTTGTGCACAGACACTGCGCTGGGGTTTTGCGCCTCATCAATCAACACATAAAGAAGCACACATTCCGCATCGCCAAAAGCACGGATCTTATCGGCAGGAACCTGCACCGGTGTATCGCTGATACCGGGTGACGGAACATTGTCGAAAAACACCAACTCGGCATCCGTCGGATCAGGCGGAATTTGCGCAGCATCCACCAGATAGATGGCAATTTTATCTTTTGCTTTCCAGTCCGGATAACCGGGAACCGTAACAGTGAGGTTTCCTCCAGCGGGCAGATTGGTGTCATCCAGGTAATCAGCAGCGAGTTTCAGTGCATCGGGGGGCAAGTGCTTGTAGGGTGGCAAACGATCGCAAATGACCGTTGTTTCCTGAGAAGGAGTTTCCTCTTCGTTGTAACTGGTAATGATGTACTGCAGTTTGCACGTCGCGTCATCCGGAAGACTATTGACACCGATAGTCATGGGATAAGGGAACTTCTCCGGGAAGGGCGCAATGAACTCGTGATAGCCGACCTCCTCCCAGCCCGCTCCGCTATCAAAATAAAGCCTGACTTCATCACTGGCACCTGGCGGGGCCGCGTTGTCCCATTCCGGGATATAAACCGTCAGCCCGCTGGCCAGCCTGGGTCCGTTGAGCAGCCCCGTTGCAGCGTCGGCATAATCCTCAGATTTGATCTCGATCACCATATCGGCAAGATTTGCCCGATACTCCGTGCGCATTTTCAAATAGGCCGCGCTTGCCTCCTGTCGTTGCAGCTTGCTCGCTTGAGTTGCCATGTCCCGCTCTCCTGGTAGCCACTTGAACCATCGGCCATGTAATGGCCTTTCCATCGGTCGACAACAGGGACGCTGCGGGCAAGCCAAATGAACGTCTTCGCGCAGCAGGCCGAACTGACCTTGGGCGGATTAAGCACTCATGGAAAAAAAAGCGATACTGTCAAAGTTGACAGGTGGGTGCCGATTCCCTGCGCAGGAAGGATGGGGGCGCAGGGTTCAAAACGACGAAGAAAACCTCAAGACCGCGCCGAAAAGCTCAGGCTCGCAGCCCCCTCGAGCAAGTCCGTTACACACAGAGAAATACGTCGACAGGCGTCCGCCAGCTTCAGCCGGTCCACCACCAGGCCGATGCGAATGTGCCCCGCCGCACTCGGCCCGAAGGCTTCGCCGGCCAGCACCGAAACGCCATATAGCCATCCAGCAGCCGCTCGGCGAAATGCTGGGCCGACAACCCGGTCTGGCGCACGTCGACCATCACGAACATGCCGCCATCGGGGCGAATCGCCCGGATGCCAGGGCACAGATCCAGACTGGCGCGCACCAGGTCGCGACGCAGGCGATATTCCTCACACATCAGCGCCACGTGCGGAAGGTTTTCATCCAGCGCCAATTGCGCGGCGTTCTGGATGAAATCCGGAATGCCGAACAGCATGCACAACGACAGATTCACCAAATGTTCACACAGCGATTGCGGCCCGACCACCCAGCCCACCCGCCAGCCACTCATGGCGTGGGATTTCGACAGGATGTTGATGGTCGCCGCTCGCTCGGCCATGCCCGGCAAACTCGCGGGGCTGATGTGCTCGCCCTCGAACAGCAGCTCGCTGTACACCTCGTCGCTGATCAACCACAGGTCATGGCGAATGCATAATTGGGCCAGCGCTTTCCAGGCCTTCATTGGCAGGCTGGCGCCGGAGGGGTTGTTCGGGCTGTTGAGCAACATCGCGCGGGTGTTCGGTGTGATCAGTGCCGCGACATCGGCCGGATCGACCCGAAAGCCGTTCTGCGAACACACCGGCACCGGCACCACTTTGGCCCCGCTGGCACCAAACACGGCTTCGTAGGTCACGTACATCGGTTCAGCGACGAGCACTTCGTCGCCCGGGTCAAGCAGGCATTGCACCACCGAATACACCGCGCACTGCGCCCCGGGGAATACGATTACATGCTCGGCATCCACCGACTGGCCGCTGCGCTGGCGATGACGCCGGGCGATGCTGTCGCGCAAGCCTTGGCTGCCGCGCACCACCGGGTAGTGGGTGTCGCCGGCCAGCAAACTGCCAATCGCGGCCTGGACGATGGGTTGTGGGGTGTCGAAATCCGGGTCACCGATCGACAGCAGCAAGACATCGACACCCTGCTCGCGCAGCGCCAGCTGCTCGATCATGAATCTGCCAGGCCGCCGCTCCGTCACCGGCGATTCGTTGGGTCAAGGCTGAGTAGCGCATGGTGTTCTCCTGTGGCGCGTGTTCCTTGCCTCAACCCTATGTCAAATCGCGAAACACGCCAGCCGCGGGCGCCTGTTTAAAGGCGTTTAAGATTACTTCATGCAAGCTACAAGACCTTGCACCATTGCCTACGGTTACGCCAGAATCCGCCGGCTTGTGCGCCTTGGAGCCCATCGGTAACTTGATTCGCGTCACTGATTGTCAGTGATCGGGTTTAGCAGCCTGTGTTAACTCAGTTGTGCGTGCATCTGTCATGCAGGTCTTTCTGTTGCCTGTACTTGATGGTAGCTGTACGCAGGGCGCTCTCGAGCGCGCCGGATTGCTGAGTTTCCGGTCTGCTAACCTGCGTGCAGTTGCCACCCTCTTCGTTTAGCAGCCGGAGGGTTGGCACATCATTGGGACAACTCAGCATATGTTCAAAGTAACTCCAAACCCGCCGGACACCGACCCGACATCCCCGTACGAACCCGATTCAAAAAAACTCAACGAAGCCGCCGAGCGTGCCCTCGCCTTCCACTTCCCCTCGACCGCCGACATCAAAGCCACGCCGCGTACTCCCGGCACGCTGTTTACCGTGAACCTTGAAGCCACGACCGAAACCCTGGTGGTGTATCTGGTGGAAACGCTGGCGTCAGTCGACGTGATGGTCCACCAGTTGGTGGATCATCTGGACGGAGGGTCACGCAATGCGCTGCTGGGGATTTCCAACAGCGTGATGCTGGCGGAGATCACGGCGAATCGAGTGCTGGATCAGATTGATCCGCCCGAATAGCCGATCAAGACACAAAACCTGTGGGAGCGAGCTTGCTCGCGATGGCGTCTTGTCAGTCAGCATTGATGTCGCTGACACTCCGCTATCGCGAGCAAGCTCGCTCCCACAGGGATCGTGGTGTTCAAACGCTTTACTGACTGGCCGCCCGCCACACGCGTGCAATATCACTCGCCCGCTCGCGCAGCAAGCGCGGCGCCTCGGCACAGGCCTGCTCCAGGGTCATCGGCCCGCTCGCCAGGGCAAACGCAGCGTCGATGCCGTGTTCATAGAGCGCCTGATAACCGTCGCCCAGGGTGCCGGCGATGACGATGACCGGCACCCCGTGTTCCCGGGCGACCCGTGCCACACCAAAGGGCGTCTTGCCGCGCAGGGTTTGCGCATCGAAACGACCTTCGCCGGTGATCACCAGGTCGGCGCCGGCTACGGCGTCAGCCAGGCCCACGAGTTCGGCCACCACCTCGACCCCGGCCTTGAACTGCGCACCGAGGAACGCCTTGGCGGCAAACCCCAGGCCGCCCGCCGCGCCACTGCCCGGCTCGTCGCGCACGTCGTTGCTCAAGGCAATCGCGCAATGGTCGGCAAAATGCCCCAGGGCACGGTCCAGTTGTTCGACCTGTACGGGCGAGGCGCCTTTTTGCGGGCCAAAAATCGCCGAGGCGCCGTGGGGACCGCACAATGGGTTGTTGACGTCGGCGGCGATGTCGAAGCGCACCCGCGCCAGACGCGGATCAATGCCGCTCAGGTCGACCCGGGCCAATTGCGCAAGGGCAAGACCGCCTGGTGACAACGTCTGCCCCTGGGCGTCCAGCAGTTTCACGCCCAGGGCCTGCATGGCACCGGCGCCGCCGTCATTGGTCGCACTGCCGCCAATCGCCAGGATCACCCGTTGCGCACCGGCATCCAGCGCGGCGCGGATCAATTGCCCGGTACCGAAAGTGCTGCTGATGCAGGCATCGCGTTGCGCCACCGGGACCAACTGCAAACCGCTGGCCTCGGCCATTTCGATGATCGCGGTGTGGCTCTGCGGCAACCAGCCCCAGGCGGCATCCACCGTTGCTCCCAGCGGCCCGCGAACCATGGTGCGGCGCTGTTCGCCTTCACAGGCGGCAAGAATCGACTCGACAGTCCCCTCCCCGCCGTCGGCCATCGGGCATTTGATCAGTTGGGCATCAGGCCAGACTTGCGCCAATCCCAATGCAATGGCGTCGGCCACGCCTTGAGCGCTGAGGCTGTCCTTGAACGAGTCGGGGGCGATCACGATTTTCATGGGAATTCTCCAGTTCCAATGCCCACATGCTGCCAGCCGCCTTGAACAATAACGCCGGGCCGCTGCACAAGCGGTGTTGAGGATTATTGTTCATTTCCACAAAGCCCGGCGGAAGCGGCATCGTCCACAAATCTGTGCACCACCACAAATAACTGTGGGAGCGAGCTTGCTCGCGATGGCGGCGCATCAGTCAGCATTAATGTCTCTGACACACCGATATCGCGAGCAAGCTCGCTCCCACAGGGAATGTGTATGGTTCAGGGGTTCGTGTCTGTCTGGGGGAGCAGTTGCACGCCGAGGTACAGCGCGAGCATCCCATCGAGTCGCAGTGGATCAACCCCGCTGAGCTCGGCAATCCGCTCCATGCGATAACGCAGGCTGTTGCGATGGATGCCCAGTGCATCGGCGCAGGCCTGGCTCTGGCCGTCGTGTTCGCACCAGCTGCGCAGGGTCGCCAGCAACTGACCGTTGCTGTCCTTGGCAATGACCCTGCGCAGCGGGTTGAGCAGTTCGTCGAGGGCGTCGTCGTTGCGGTGGCGCCAGAGCATCACCGGCAGCCGATAGCGGTTCAGCATCAGCAATCGGGAGCGCGGCAGCACCTCGCGTCCATAGGCCAGCAAGTCACCGACCCGACGATAGCAGCGGCGCAACCCGGCCAGCCCGTCGGCTTGCCCACCCACGGCGATACGCAGGATGTTCCAGCCAAGGCCATCGAGCTTGTCCAGCAAGCGCTCGTTCTCCACCGACTGACTGGCCGGCCGGCACCAGAGCAATGAAGTTTTGGCCGAACTCACGCACCAACTGTCGGGGTGACGGGTCGTCAACCAGGCACTCAGAGCCTCGACGGTTTGCCCTGGAGCGTGTTCCAGGCCCAGCTCGAACAGATAGGGCACCCGGGTCATTTGTGGTTTGAGCCCAAGCTGCTGCGCTTCATCGACCAGTCGCGGAGAATCTCCGGCTTCGCTGAGCAACAGCGCCAGCAGATCATCGCAGCGCTGGCGCCGCCATTGCTGTTCGGCCTGCTGGTTGCGCTGGCCCACCAGCATTTCGGCGGTCATGCGCACCAGTTCGGCGTAGGTGCGCAGTTGCTCGGGTTCGCCGGTGATGCCCAGTACGCCGATCAGGCGCTGATCGAGCAACAGCGGCAGGTTGATGCCCGGCTGCACGCCCTTGAGATGAATCGCCGTCTGCGCATCGATCTCCACCACCCGGCCGTTGGCCAGGACCAGTTGCGCACCTTCATGCCGGGTGTTGACCCGCTCCGGCTCGCCACTGCCCAGGATCAAGCCCTGGCTGTCCATGACATTGACGTTGTACGGCAGGATAGCCATCGCCCGGTCGACGATGTCCTGGGCCAGGTCGTGATCGAGTTCGAACATGCATGTGATCCTTGAAGACGGTGATGGAACGGGTTGTTCACCCGCACAGGCCTTGGTAACAAACCCTGTGCTCAGGCACAAAGACAGCCACCCTGAGGGTGGTCGAGACTCTCTTGGCGATCAACGTTACCCTTTGCATCGCAAAAAATCATAATAAAGAGAGAGCCGCCATGACACAGAGCGCCATAGCGTCCGACGCCATCGCTGACGACAAAAACGCCGTCTACAAGCGCATCACCCTGCGTTTGATCCCCTTCATTTTCATCTGCTACCTGTTCAACTACCTCGACCGGGTAAACGTTGGATTTGCCAAACTGCAGATGCTCGACGCGCTGAAGTTCAGCGAAACCGTGTACGGCCTCGGTGCCGGCATCTTCTTTATCGGTTATGTGCTGTGCGGTGTGCCAAGCAACCTGGCCCTGACCAAATTCGGCCCGCGACGCTGGATCGCGCTGATGATGATCACCTGGGGCACGCTGTCGACCTGCCTGCTGTTCGTCACCACCCCGACCGAGTTCTACACCTTGCGCCTGTTCACCGGCGCTGCCGAAGCCGGGTTCTTCCCCGGTGTTGTGCTCTATCTCTCGCAGTGGTTCCCGACCTTCCGCCGTGGCCGCATCATGGCGCTGTTCATGTCGGCGATCCCGGTGTCCGGCCTGCTCGGCAGCCCGTTCTCCGGCTGGATTCTCAACCACTTCGGCGCAGGCCAGGGCGGTCTCGCCGGCTGGCAATGGATGTTCCTGCTACAAGGCATTCCGACCGTGATCCTCGGTGCGCTGGCTTATTTCCTGCTCAGCGACAGCTACGCCAACGCCAAGTGGCTGACCCCGTTCGAGCGCTCGGTGCTGGAAGCCGACCACGCCGAAGATCTGGCGAACAAGCCGAAAACCACCACCGACTCACTGCTGGCGGTGTTCAAGAACCCGGCGATCTGGGCCTTCGGCCTGATCTACTTCTGCATCCAGAGTGGCGTCTACGCGATCAACTTCTGGTTGCCGTCGATCATCAAGAACCTGGGCTTCAGCGATAACCTGGTGATCGGCTGGTTGAGCGCGATTCCGTACCTGCTGGCCGCCGTTTTCATGCTGATGGTCGGCCGTTCGGCGGACCTGCGCAAAGAACGCCGCTGGCATTTGGTGGTGCCGATGTTGATGGGCGCGCTGGGGCTGCTGATTGCGGTGAACTTCGCCGCCAACCCGGCCATCGCGATTCTCGGCCTGAGCATCGCCACCATGGGCGCCCTCACCGGCCTGCCGATGTTCTGGCCGGTGCCGACCGCCCTGCTCAGTGCCGGCGCCGCCGCGGGCGGCCTGGCGCTGATCAACTCCATGGGACAGATGGCCGGCTTCCTCAGCCCGTACCTGGTGGGTTGGGTCAAGGACAGCACCGGTTCGACCGATGCGGCGCTGTACCTGCTGGCGGGCGTGATTGTCTGCGGCAGTCTGTTGGCGCTGCGCATGACCCGTACCCTGCGCGCCTGACCACCACCTGACCACTGTAGGAGCGAGCCTGCTCGCGATGGACGTCAACGATAACGCGTTTATCCTGGATAAACGTGGTGTCCTGAAGTTCTTCGCGAGCAGGCTCGCTCCTACAGTTTGATTCGAGTGTGTTTGAGATTTACGTTTGCTCCTGGCAATGATTCTGGTATCTGATTGAGCCTTTCCCACTGGTAAAAGGATTTGCTCATGAGCTACCGCACGCTGGGTCATTCGGGTCTGCAGGTGTCCACCCTGACCCTGGGCACCATGATGTTCGGCGAACAGACCAGCACCGAAGATTCCCTGCGGATCATCGACAAGGCCTGGGACCAGGGCATCAATTTCATCGACACTGCCGACGTCTACACCAACGGCCGCTCCGAGGAAATCGTCGGCGAAGCCATCGCCAGCCGTCGCCATGAATGGGTGTTGGCCACCAAGGTCGGCTTCGGCCCCGTAGACGGCGTCCCCAACCGCAGCGGCCTGAGCCGCAAACACCTGTTCAACGGCATCGATGCCAGCCTGACGCGCCTGGGCACCGACTACCTCGACATCTATTACCTGCACCGCGAAGACCACGACACGCCGCTGGAAGTCACGATCTCGGCCATCGGCGACTTGATCCGCCAGGGCAAAATCCGCTATTGGGGCCTGTCCAACTACCGTGGCTGGCGCATCGCCGAAGTCATTCGCGTGGCCGACAGACTTGGCGTTGACCGGCCGGTGATCAGCCAGCCGCTGTACAACATCGTCAACCGCCAGGCTGAAACCGAGCAGATCACGGCGGCGCAAAACTACGGTCTGGGTGTGGTGCCCTACAGCCCGCTGGCGCGCGGGGTGCTCAGCGGCAAATACGCGCCGGATGTGAAGCCGGACGCCAACAGCCGTGCCGGACGTCAGGACAAACGCATCCTGGAAACCGAATGGCGCGTCGAGTCCCTGCGCATCGCCCAGCAGATTCAGGAGTACACCCAGGGCCGTGGCGTGGGTATCGTCGAGTTTGCGATTGCCTGGGTGCTKAACAACAGCGCCGTCACCTCGGCCATTGTCGGGCCTCGTACCGAAGCGCAATGGGACGCCTACACTAAGGCGCAGGCGGTGAAGATCACGGCCGAGGACGAGGCGTTCATCGATTCGCTGGTGACGCCGGGGCATGCGTCGACACCGGGGTTCAATGATGTGAGTCATTTTGTGTCCGGCCGTAAACCGCGCAATAACTGAACAAACACATAACCCTTTGTAGGAGTGAGCCTGCTCGCGATAGCGGTACTACGTTCAACAGAGATGTTGACTGGAAGATCGCCATCGCGAGCAGGCTCGCTCCTACAGTTGGACAGCGTTGATCGATCGGACAATATTCGTCCCGAAAACCACGTATCCTCCGCACCCCGTTTCACCTTCAACCTTGCGAGGACAGCTTGTCTAAAGGTATCGCTCTATCGGTTTCAGCCTCGGTGCTGTTTGCCGTCATGTATTACTACACGTCGCTGCTCACCCCCTTGAGCGGCGTGGAAATCTTCGGTTGGCGCATGCTGCTGACCGTGCCGTGCATGACCGTGTTCATGGTGGCGTCCGGCGAGTGGAAGCGCGTGCTGGAGATCGTTCGACGCGCCATGGCCAATCCGAAACTGATTGGCGGGCTGATCGCCTCCTCTGCCCTTCTCGGCGTGCAACTGTGGTTGTTCATGTGGGCGCCGCTCAACGGCTACAGCCTCGACGTATCACTGGGCTATTTCCTGCTGCCGCTGACCATGGTCTTGACCGGTCGCCTGGCCTACGGCGAACGCCTGTCCTACCTGCAAAAAGTTGCCGTGGTATTCGCCTGCCTGGGCGTGATCAACGAGGTGTATCGGGTCGGTGGTTTTTCCTGGGCGACCTTGCTGGTCTGCATTGGCTATCCGACCTACTTCATCCTGCGCAAACGGCTGGCGGCGGACAACCTCGGCGGGTTATGGCTGGACATGGCATTGACGCTGCCGGTGGCCGTCTGGTTCGTTCAGAGCGGCGCGCAAGGTTTCGCTGTGTTTGACCAGCATCCATGGTTGTCGCTGTTGATCCCGCTGCTCGGCGTGATCAGTGCGTCGGCGCTGGTGGTCTACATCATTGCCAGCCGCTTGTTGCCGTTCAGCCTGTTCGGCCTGTTGAGCTACGTCGAACCGGTGCTGCTGCTGGGGGTGGCATTGCTGTTGGGAGAGAGCATCAAGGCCGGCGAATGGCTGACCTACATCCCGATCTGGATGGCCGTGCTGGTGCTGATGTTTGAAGGGTTCAAGCATCTGGTGCGGCAGCGCAGGCCTTAAGCTCACACAAAACAAATGTGGGAAACAAAATGTGGGAGCGAGCTTGCTCGCGATTACAGTGTGTCAGTCAACATTAATGTTGAATGTACAACCGCTATCGCGAGCAAGCTCGCTCCCACAGTTTTATCGGTGTAACGGCTTAGTCGGTGGAGAGAACACCACGACGAACCTGGTCACGCTCGATGGATTCGAACAGTGCCTTGAAGTTGCCTTCGCCGAAACCATCGTCGCCCTTGCGCTGGATGAACTCAAAGAACACCGGCCCCATCAGGGTTTCCGAGAATATCTGCAGCAGCAGACGCTTGTCGCCCGACTCGGACGAACCGTCCAGCAAAATGCCCCGTGCTTGCAGTTCACCAACCGGCTCGCCGTGGTTCGGCAAACGGCCTTCGAGCATTTCGTAGTAGGTCTCCGGTGGCGCGGTCATGAAGCGCATGCCGATGCTTTTCAGGTGGTCCCAGGTCTTGAGCAGGTCATCGGACAGGAACGCAACGTGCTGGATGCCTTCGCCGTTGAACTGCATCAGGAACTCTTCGATCTGCCCGGCGCCCTTGGACGATTCTTCGTTCAACGGAATGCGGATCATGCCGTCCGGCGCGGTCATGGCCTTGGAGGTCAGGCCGGTGTATTCGCCCTTGATGTCGAAGTAACGGATTTCGCGGAAATTGAACAGCTTCTCGTAGAAGTTGGCCCAGTAGGCCATGCGACCGCGATACACGTTGTGGGTCAGGTGATCGATGATCTTCAGGCCGGCACCGACCGGATGGCGGTCCACACCTTCGATGAACACGAAGTCGATGTCATAGATCGAGCTGCCCTCGCCGAAACGGTCGATCAGGTACAGCGGCGCACCGCCGATGCCTTTGATCGCCGGCAGGTTCAACTCCATCGGGCCGGTTTCGATGTGGATCGGCTGGGCGCCGAGTTCCAGGGCGCGCTTGTAGGCTTTTTGCGAATCCTTGACGCGAAACGCCATGCCGCACACCGACGGGCCGTGCTCGGCCGCAAAGTACGAGGCCACGCTGTGGGGTTCGTTATTGAGGATCAGGTTGATCGCGCCCTGGCGATACAGGTGCACGTCCTTGGAACGGTGGGTCGCCACCTTGGTGAAGCCCATGATCTCGAAGATCGGTTCCAGGGTATTCGGGGTTGGCGATGCGAGCTCGATGAATTCAAAGCCCATCAGGCCCATTGGGTTTTCGTATAAATCTGCCATGGTCGGCGCCTCATCATGCTTTTGGAATTAACAAATGTTAGTTGCTAGCAATGCTGAGACCGGTGGGTGGCGCACAGGAGATGCCCCGCACGCTGCGGGCGAGAAAGTCACCGTAGATCAGTTGAAACCCGAATATCTTCATTGTCGACCCAAGGCTCTTGCGGGCGAGGCTTCTGCTGCCAGAAGACGATTATTATTGTATGCGTAAACCGATTCTACACAGCGTAAATCAATTTGTCCGCCTTCTGTATCAAATCCCCTTTTTCCCTGCTCGTGCAAGGGGTTTATTGCACAGGAAAATCCCCGTCAGAATCAGCCCGCCACCCAGACACATTGCCAGCGTCAGCGGCTCACCCAGCAGCAGTGCGCCAAGGAGAACCGCCGTCAGCGGATTCAAGGCAATGAACACCCCGGAACGCGTCGCACCGATTTTGCGGATGCCGTCGTAATAGCCGATATAGGCCAGCGCCGAGCCCAGCACACCCAGGTACAACAGGCTCAACCATTGCTGCGCACCCAGGCTGGCGACCGCGTCGATACTCACCTCGCCGCGGACGATGCAGGTTATCCAGAGCATGATCGTGCCCAGCAGAATCGAATACGTCACCGTTTGCACCGGCCCCAGCGTGTGGTTCAGCTCTCTGGAGCACAGCGAGTAGATGCCCCAGCCGAGGACGCAGCCGAAAATCAGCAGATCGCCAATCCAGGCGTCGGCACCACCGGCCATTAACTGCGGGTTGCGACTGACGATCACCATGCTCGCGCCCGCTATACAGATCGCAATACCGGCGACTTTGGCCCGGTTCAAACGCTCCTTGAACAGCAGCCAGGAAGCCAGGCCGATCACCGCCGGATTCAGCGCCACGATCAAGGATGCCCGTGAGGCGCTGATGTAGTGCAGGCCGTAAAAGAAGCACAGGTTGTAAAAAAAGATCCCGAAAAAGCCAAGCAAAAGCAATTGCAGCCATTGCCGGGGGTTGGGCCAAACCAGCGGTGTCCGCGCCATGCGTACAAACAGCAGCAACGCCACGCTGGCCAGCAGAAACCGCAGGCTGGCCGCCAATAGCGGGCTGAGGCTGTTGGCCAGATAGCGTCCGGCAACGAAGGTGCCACCCCACACCATGGTGACCGCCGCCAGTTTCAGATACACCGGCAGATCCGAGGGTTTTGCCAGGCTTTGCTCACAGATCGTCATGGATTCCAGGACCGGAAATTGGAGAGATGACGTATCATTTGGCTAATACCCAGTCATCGTAAAATGAGCAAACACTCATGACCCTCACTCAACTGGAGGTTTTTTCCCTCGTGGCCGAACTCCACGGCTTCACGGCAGCGGCCAATCGCCTGGGTATTTCCCAATCGGCGGTGTCCCATGCCTTGAAGTCCCTGGAGCTGGAGTTGGGTGTCGAGTTGTTGCGCCGCCATCAATCCCAAGTCGAGTTGAGCGACATTGGCCAGCAGCTGTTGCTGCGCGCCCGAGCGATGCTCGGCCTGGCCAACACCCTGCGCCAGGAAGCGGCCGATGCGCGGGGCATGAAACGCGGCACGCTGCGCATCGGCTCCTTCGGCCCGACCTCATCGATCAAATTGCTGCCGTTGATTCTGCAGCAGTACCGCGCCGCCCATCCCGGCATAGAGGTGCATATCGACGAAGGCCCCGACCGCCAGGTGCTCCAGTGGCTGGAGGAACGACGGATCGACATCGGCTTTGTGGTGCTGCCCGAGGAGCGTTTCGACACGGTCGCGTTGATCGAAGACCAGATGGTCGCGCTGCTGCCCGCCGACCACCCGCTGACGGCTCACGACAGCCTGAGCCTGAAGGACCTGTGCGATTTCCCGTTTGTGCTGACCGAGGCCGGTTCTTCGGAGCTGGTTTCACGCCTGTTCACGGCGGCCCGGCTGACGCCCAACATCCGTTATCGCTGCTCGCAGTTGATGAGTACCCTGGATGTCGTCGCTCGTGGCGACGGGGTGACGGTAGTTGCCGAAGGTTCATTGCCCGATCAAATTGACGGCCGCTGTGTGAAAAAACCGCTGTCGCCGGCAGTGTTGCGCCAGGTCGGCCTGGCGGTACTCGATCGACGCCAGGCATCACCCGCGACGCTGGCCTTTATCAAACTGGCCGCAAGCCTTGACTGGCGTTGAGCGGCATAACCGCCAAGGGCCAACTATCATGGCCCGTACCCGAACTCTTCATGGGAGGCGTTTTGTCCTGCCAGCGTTTGAGAGCATTACTTCTTCGTGACAGGATTCGCGAATGCCGCTGAAAGCCAAAACCCGCAGTCGCAGCACAAGAATGGCTGTCACCCTGATCAGTGGATTGCTCCCGGTGCTGCTGGGGGTCGCCATTCTTTACATGCAAGCGGGGCGTGCGCTCAAACAAGGCGCCGAACAAACCGCCGAAGAAGCGATTCGCCAGTTCGACTTGATGCTCGACAACACCGCCCAGGCCGCTCGTGAACTACTGCCGCTGGCCGGCCAAAGTTGCGGCGATGTCAATCTGGCCCTGCGCGAGCAGGTCACTCGCCGCCCATTCGTGCGCTCGACCAGTCTGGTGTGGGACAACAATCTCTATTGCAGTTCTTTGTTCGGCGACTACCAGGAGAAGGTCAACCCCGGTGACTACACCCAGGGCGCCTTATGGCTCATGAGCGGCAATCCGGTGACGCCCGACACCGCCTTGCTGGTCTACCGCCTGAGTGAAGGAAAAAAAGGTGCACTGGCGAATCTCGATGGTCATCACTTGAGCAATATTCTGCGCTTGATCGGCCGCAAGACCTTGCTCTTGCTGCAAGTTGGCCCGGACTGGATAGCCGCCGACGGCAAGGTTCACAGGGAAGCCGCGCCTGACCTGCCCGTTGCACAAAGTCGATTGACCTCCCGGCACTATGCTTTTGCCGTGGAAGCCGGCTTTCCCAAAGGCGAAACCTGGCGATACATGAGCAGCGAATATCCACCGCTTTTCAGTCTGCTGATTTTCTTTGGCGTGATTGCCGGGTCAATCGGTCACTTCCTGCAAAAGCGCTCATCGGCCCCCACCCAGGAAATGCAACGGGCACTGGAAGCTCAAGAGTTCATTCCATATTTCCAGCCTGTGGTGCATGGCGACAACAAACACTGGTCCGGCGCTGAAGTGCTGATGCGCTGGAAACATCCGAAAGAAGGCCTGGTGCGTCCGGATCTGTTCATCCCGTTTGCCGAGCACTCCGGGCTGATCGTACCGATGACCCGCTCGCTCATGCGACAGACCGCCGCCCTGCTCGCGCCGCAATCCGCCGGATTCAACAAGCCGTTCCACATCGGCATCAACATCACCGCCAGCCATTGCCAGGACCTGGAACTGGTCAAAGACTGTCGCGAGTTTCTCGATGCGTTCGAGCCGGGCTCGATCCATCTGGTGCTGGAACTGACCGAACGTGAACTGATCGAGCCCACGGCCATCACCCTGCAACTATTGGAGCAACTTCGCGAACTGGGCGTGAAAATCGCCATCGACGACTTCGGCACGGGCCACTCGAGCCTTGGCTACCTGCGGCAGTTCAATGTCGATTTTCTGAAAATCGACCAGAGTTTTGTCGCCATGATCGGCATCGACACACTCTCCAGCCACATCCTCGACAGCATCATCGAACTGGCGGTCAAACTCGACCTTGCCCTGGTGGCCGAAGGTGTCGAAACCCGTGAACAGAGTGATTACCTGAGTGCTCGTCAGGTCAACTTCCTGCAAGGTTATCTGTTCGGCAAACCCATGCCCGGTGCGGAATTCATTAGTGCATTAAGCAACCATTAACTAGCGGATTTAACCGAGAAAACAACGACTACACGCACCAATTTGAATCAAAACACTACTGCCGTTACATGAAGAAAAAGACAGGATTTACTCTTGGCCAATTAACTACTACAATTTTACATGCCTGCGCAAAATTGACAGGTGAGCCACTATCACCGAGTCGCTACAAGGCTCTTGGCTTATAGCTTTGTTTGCGGTTGGTATCAGCCAAACACACTATTGGAGTAAAGATATTGTCCAGACTCGCTGAATTTCGTGCAGCCGAAAAGGCCCTTCAAGAACAGCTCAAGCAGTTGGAATCCCTGAAGAACGATGCCGGGCTCAAGAAAGAAATCGAATTCGAAGAGAAGCTCCAGGGCTTGATGAAATCCTATGGCAAGAGCCTGCGCGACATCATCGCCATTCTCGATCCCAACCCGGCAAAATCCGGATTGCTGCAGGCAGCAGCACCTAAAACCCGCCGCGCCCGAGTGGTCAAGGTTTATCAGAACCCGCATACCGGCGAGCTGATTGAAACCAAGGGCGGCAACCACCGCGGCCTGAAAGCCTGGAAAGAACAGTACGGTGCAGCCACCGTTGATTCCTGGCTGCGCGGCTAACTCTCGCGGCGACAAAAAAGCCCTGCTTATGCAGGGCTTTTTCATGGGTTATCTAATATGCCAGGGGCGGACACCCGTCAACTACCTGACTGCCACCAACTTTGTGCTTAATCCATTTGGATATCTAAAATTTTCTTCATGCATCGAAAAAGCACTGTCGCTTACTAAAGTTTCAAGCTGTTACGGGCCGCGTCTATTTCATCCTGGCTCGCCTTATAAGCCTCGGCCTGCCCGGCGTAGGAAAGAACATAGGCCTTATCGGCATCCACCGCGGCCACCAATGTTTGAGAAAGCACATGCCTGCCGTTTTGCGTGACGGTACAGGTTGTTTCCAGCGCGGCCAATCGACTCAGCGTAGTCGCATGAATTCGCGTGCAGACACTTTGATACCCGCCCTGAAAGAAGTCTTTTTGAACTGACTTGCGCATCTCCAGCAATACGCCTTCGAGGTTTACCTGGTGATCGCTTTGCACCGGACTCATGGTCAGTTCCATCACCATGAGCGGCGATCCATTCTGGTCATTTTTCACCGCCCGCTGGCGACTCACCCCCGACACCGATTCAGGCACGACTTCGACCTGCCAACCTTCCGGCCAGGTCACTACGGGCGCATCGGCACGCGCAGCGCCAGCCACCGAAAGCACGCTTAACAGAATGAACAGCAGTTTATGGAATCTAATCATTGCACTGGGCACTCACGGATCAAGCCGTAAAGTCTGGGCCCAGGCCGGCCGCCAGGCAATAGCCGACTGCTTGGGTTTGGTGATGTCCGAGCCCTTGCGTATCATTGTCGCCATTCGTTAGCCCACATATTTCCCGGAGGGCCCATGAGCCTGCACGAATTGAACACCTTCCCCGGCGTCACCGCCCAACCGGACGCCGCCACACAGAAGTTTGTCTTCAACCACACCATGCTGCGGGTCAAGGACATCACCAAGTCCCTGGATTTCTACACACGCATTCTGGGCTTTACCCTGGTGGAAAAACGCGACTTCCCGGAAGCCGAGTTCAGCCTGTATTTCCTGGCACTGGTCGACAAAAACCAGATCCCGGCCGATGCGGCCACGCGCACCGAGTGGATGAAATCGATACCCGGCATTCTGGAGCTGACCCACAACCACGGCACCGAGAACGATGCGGATTTCGCCTACCATAACGGCAACACCGACCCCCGCGGTTTCGGCCACATCTGCATCTCGGTACCGGACATCGTCGCCGCCTGCGAGCGCTTTGAAGCACTGGGCTGCGATTTCCAGAAACGCTTGAGCGATGGTCGTATGAAGAGCCTGGCGTTCATCAAGGACCCGGACGCCTACTGGGTCGAGATCATTCAGCCAGCACCGCTCTAAGCTTCACCGCAAATCCCCTGTGGGAGCGGGCTTGCCCGCGATGACGGCGGCACATTCAGCATTGATGGTGACTGGAGCACCGCCTTCGCGGGCAAGCCCGCTCCCACAGGAAAGCATTCCAGATTCAGGAATGTGAACGACACAAAAAACCCCACGATCACTCATGGGGTTTTGTGTTTTCAGCGCCAGGATTCATGCCGGGGCGGAAGTCCGGATCAAGTGATCGAAAGCGCTCAGGGAAGCCTTGGCGCCCTCGCCCACTGCGATCACGATCTGCTTGTACGGCACGGTGGTCACGTCGCCGGCGGCGAACACACCCGGTACCGACGTTTCACCACGAGCATCGACGATGATCTCGCCACGGGGTGACAACTCGATCGTACCTTTGAGCCAATCGGTGTTCGGCAACAAGCCGATCTGCACAAAGATCCCTTCCAGCTCCACACTGCGCAATTCGTCGCTCTGACGATCCTTGTAGCGCAGGCCGTTGACCTTCTGGCCGTCGCCGGTGACTTCAGTGGTTTGTGCACTGGTGATCACGGTGACGTTCGGCAGGCTGTGCAACTTGCGCTGCAATACCGCATCGGCGCGCAACTGCACGTCGAATTCCAGCAACGTGACATGGGACACGATACCGGCCAGGTCGATGGCCGCTTCAACGCCGGAGTTGCCGCCGCCAATCACTGCCACGCGCTTGCCCTTGAACAGCGGACCGTCGCAGTGCGGGCAGTACGCCACGCCTTTGTTGCGGTACTCCTGCTCGCCCGGGACGTTCATTTCACGCCACCGTGCACCGGTCGCCAGAATCACGGTTTTGGCTTTTAACGATGCGCCACTAGCGAAGTGGACTTCATGCAGTTCGCCGTTTTTGCCAGGAATCAGCTTGTCGGCGCGCTGCAGGTTCATGATGTCGACGTCGTACTGCTTGACGTGTTCTTCCAGGGCCACGGCCAGTTTCGGCCCTTCGGTTTCCTGCACCGAGATGAAGTTTTCGATGGCCATGGTGTCCAGCACCTGCCCACCAAAACGTTCCGCCGCGACACCGGTGCGAATGCCTTTACGGGCCGCGTAGATTGCCGCCGAGGCACCGGCCGGGCCACCACCGACCACCAGCACATCAAAAGCTTGCTTGGCACTGATTTTCTCGGCCTGGCGTTCGATGCCGCTGGTGTCGATTTTGGCGAGGATTTCTTCCAGGCCCATGCGGCCCTGACCGAAGTTCACGCCATTGAGGTAGATGCTCGGCACCGCCATGATCTGGCGCTCATCGACTTCAGCCTGGAACAGCGCACCGTCGATGGCGACGTGGCGAATCTTCGGATTCAGCACGGCCATCAGGTTCAGCGCCTGGACCACGTCCGGGCAGTTCTGGCAGGACAGCGAGAAGTAAGTCTCGAAGTTGAACTCACCTTCGAGCGAGCGGATCTGTTCGATCACTTCGGCACTGGCCTTCGAAGGGTGACCGCCGACTTGCAGCAAGGCCAGCACCAAGGACGTGAATTCGTGGCCCATCGGGATGCCGGCGAAACGCAGGCTGATATCGGCTCCCGGGCGATTGATCGAGAACGACGGCTTGCGTGCATCATCGCCGTTGTCGAGCAAGGTAATCCGGGTGGAAAGACTGGCAACGTCTTTCAACAGTTCGAGCATTTCCCGGGATTTCGCACCGTCGTCGAGGGAAGCAACGATCTCGATCGGCTGGGTGACCCGTTCCAGGTACGATTTCAACTGGGCTTTAAGATTGGTGTCCAACATACGGGCGATTTCCTTGAATTCTTGAGACAAAAAAACGCCCGAGCGAATCTTGCCCGGGCGTTTTTATTGGGCGGTGCAGCTTGCTTAGAAGGTGCGCAAGTGCGCCCTGATGAAGCGCGTCACAGACTTAGATCTTGCCGACCAGGTCCAGGGACGGCGCCAGAGTGGCCTCGCCTTCTTTCCACTTGGCCGGGCAAACCTGGCCTGGGTGAGCAGCGACGTACTGGGCAGCCTTGATTTTGCGCAGCAGCTCGGAAGCGTCACGACCTACACCGCCGTCGTTCAGTTCAACGATCTTGATCTGGCCTTCCGGGTTGATCACGAAGGTGCCACGGTCAGCCAGACCGGCTTCTTCGATCAGCACGTCGAAGTTGCGGGAGATGGCGTGGGTCGGGTCACCGATCATGGTGTACTGGATCTTGCCGATGGCTGGCGAAGTGTTGTGCCAGGCAGCGTGGGCAAAGTGGGTGTCGGTGGAAACGCTGTAGATCTCGACGCCCAGCTTCTGGAACGCGTCGTAGTTGTCGGCCAGGTCTTCCAGTTCGGTCGGGCAGACGAAAGTGAAGTCGGCCGGGTAGAAGAACACCACAGACCACTTGCCTTTCAGGTCGGCGTCCGAGACTTTTACGAAGTCGCCATTTTTGAATGCGTCAGCTTTGAACGGTTTAACTTGGCTGTTGATGATAGGCATCGTTGACTCTCCGTCATGGGTTAAGAAGTTGATGGAGAGAACTTTACCCACTCGACGGACGGTTGGCTCATTGGCAAACCTGATGCTGCTGATTGGCTTTCGCTATTAGCCAGCTGTATTAATAGAAGAAAACGGTATCTAGGGGGTGTTCTCAATTAGTTTCCCCTCCGCGTTGTCGCCTTAAAGCTGGCCAGGCAAGGCGTAGGCCGCTGGGAATGGTTGTTCCCTTTCCAAGGCCTGCAACGCAGCATGGCCAGCTTTAAGGCACAACCCGAAGGGCCGGGCCTGCTGTTGTGCAGGGCTGTGTTGCTCCAAGCTGATTTGGAATGACCAAACTGCGCTTCTCGCGCCTTGCCCTGCACAACAGCAGACCCGGCGCGGTGGGGAAACTAATTGAGAACACCCCCTAGGGTGACACGGGCTTTTCCGTGATGCGCGCCATGCCGAGGAACGGACTGGCTTCGATGTAACGCATGGCCGACTTCATGTCCTTCCAGCCCACATAGCTCATCAGCGACTTCAAATCCCAGCCACTCTGATGCGCCCAGGTCGCAAAACCGCGACGCAAGGAGTGACTGGTGTAAAGCTCGCCAGCGATACCCGCCCGCGCCAACGCCTGGCGCAATAACGGAATCACGCTGTTGGCGTGCAATCCTTCCCCGCCCAAATGCCCCCAGCGGTCTATGCCCCGGAACACCGGTCCGCGCACCAGTGCCGCCTCGGTAATCCAGTCGATATAGGCCTGCACCGGACACAACCGCTGCAAGGCCGGCGTTTGATAGGTCTTGCCGAGGTTATCGCGATCACTCTTGCTGCGCGGCAGATAGAGACTGATGCCGGAGCCGACGCTGGCCTGAACGTGTTCAACCTGGAGCCGGCACAACTCATCACTGCGAAAGCCGCGCCAGAAGCCCAGCAGGATCAACGCCATGTCGCGCCTGGCCCGCAGTAAACCCGGTCGGTCGCCTGCGGCCCTGGCGGTTTGCACTTCTAGCTCCAGACAACTGACCACCTGTTCCAGATGCCGAAGCTGCAAGGGTTCAGCCTGCTTCTCTTGGGCCGGATGCAGCGCACGAATACCCTTGAATACTTTGCGCACCACCGGCGCCTTGGTGGGATCGGCAAAGCCCTGACTGTTGTGCCACTGCGCCAGCGCCGAAAGCCGCAACTTGAGCGTATTGATCGACAACACCCCGGCATGCTCCACCAGATACCGCGCCACGCTGTCGCCGGTGGCCGGCAGAAAACCGCCCCACGTGACTTCGAAGTGTTCGATGGCCGCGCGATAGCTGCGGCGGGTGTTGTCGCGTGTCGCAGCCTGCAGGTAACGATCCAGCTCGGTCATGGGGGTCAACTCTTGAATTCATACCGTTTTGACGGGTCAAAAACCGGTACTTGGCGTATCACACGGGGTAATACCAGTATATCCCGCGTTAATAGCATTCAGTATTTAACTTTATGGATTGAATGGTACAATGTGTATTTACGTGGTACGTACCACATCATCAAAACCCGGGAGAACTCATGGCACGCGGCGGTGTAAATAAAGCGGTGGTTCAAGCCGCTCGGTTGGCGATCCTCGCCCGCGGCGAAAACCCCAGCATCGATGCAGTACGCATCGAGATGGGCAATACCGGCTCGAAAACCACGATCCATCGCTATCTCAAGGAGCTCGATGACAGGTTTGAACCTGTCGAAGCGCCGACAGAGCCGATTGACGACGAACTGATGGCGCTGGTGGCGCGGCTCGCACAACGACTCAAGGAGCAGGCGCAGGAACCTATCGATCAGGCGCGCACGCAGTACGAAGAACAACGCAAGTCGCTGGAACATCAGCTCGGCGAAGCGCAAGAGGCCAACAGCGAACTGCACCAGCAATACGAATTTCAGAGCCTGGCGCTGACTCAGGAGTCCGAGGCCCTGCACGAAACCCGCGCCATGCTGCAAACGGAGCAAACCCGCAACGCCGGACTGAACCAGGCGCTGGCCGATTTTGAATTGCGCTTGAGAGACAAGGACGAGCAGATCCGCTCCCTTGAAGAAAAACACCTGCACACTCGCGACGCACTGGAGCACTACCGCAATGCGGTCAAGGAACAGCGCGAACAGGAAATGAGTCGCCACGAAGGCCAGGTGCAACAGATACAGATGGAACTGCGCCAGGCACAACAAAGCGCACTGGTACGCCAGGATGAAATCACCCAGTTGCACCGTGACAATGAACGCTTGCTGACTGAAAACCGCGGCACGCTGCGCGAGCTGAGCCTGCTGCAAGAACAGCTCAAGCAAAGCAATAGCCGTCAGGATCAGTTGCTGGAACAGGCCACTCGCGTCGACGGCGAACGCACCCTCCTCCAGGAACGCCTGCGTGTTGCCCTGCTGGAAAGCCAGGCACTCAAACAGAACGTCGATGAGCAGTCGCAGCTCAACAAGTCACTGGAAATGGATCTGGCCAAGACCCGGGTGGATCTCGAAGAGCGCGTACGTCTGGCCGCGACCCTTGCGGCAGCGGCAGACGCAGCGAAGGACGATTAACCGGCGACCGGCGTACGCATGGTGACGAACTCTTCGGCGGCCGTCGGATGCACCCCGATGGTTTCGTCGAAGTCGCGCTTGGTGGCGCCGGCCTTCAAGGCAATCGCCAGGCCCTGGACGATTTCACCGGCGTCCGGGCCGACCATGTGACAACCCAAAACCTTGTCGGTCCTGGCGTCCACCACCAGCTTCATCAGCGTGCGCTCCTGGCATTCAGTCAGGGTCAGCTTCATCGGCCGGAAGCGGCTTTCGAAGACCTGCACGTCGTGGCCGGCTTCGCGGGCCTCTTCTTCGGTCAGACCGACAGTGCCGATGTTTGGCAGGCTGAACACCGCCGTCGGGATCATCTTGTAATCCACCGGACGATACTGCTCTGGCTTGAACAGGCGCCGTGCAACCGCCATGCCTTCAGCCAGCGCCACCGGTGTCAGCTGAACACGACCGATCACATCCCCCAGCGCCAGGATCGACGGCTCGGCGGTCTGATACAGCTCATCGACCTCGACAAAGCCTTTCCTGTCGAGTTTGACCCCGGTGTTTTCCAGCCCGAGATTGTCCAGCATCGGACGACGGCCTGTGGCGTAGAACACGCAATCAGCTTCCAGTTGGCGACCATCCTTGAGCGTGACCTTCAGGCTGCCATCGGCCTGCTTGTCGATGCGCTCGATGTCCGCATTGAATTGCAGGTCCATGCCGCGCTTGGTCAACTCTTCCTGCAAATGTTTGCGCACGGATCCGTCGAAACCGCGCAGGAACAGTTCACCGCGATACAGCAGCGTGGTCTGCGCACCGAGGCCATGGAAGATCCCGGCGAACTCGACCGCAATGTAGCCACCGCCCACCACCAACACGCGCTTGGGCAGCTCTTTGAGGAAGAACGCCTGGTTGGAACTGATGGCATGCTCGCGCCCCGGGATCTCCGGAATCTGCGGCCAGCCGCCGGTAGCGATCAGGATGTTTTTGGCGCTAAAGCGCTCGCCATTGATCTCGACCTGATGCGGATCGACGATCTTCGCGTGGCCTTCATGCAAGGTCACACCGCTGTTGACCAGCAGGTTGCGATAAATGCCATTGAGGCGATTGATCTCACGATCCTTGTTGGCGATCAGCGTCGCCCAGTCGAACTGCGCTTCATCCAGGCTCCAGCCAAAACCGGATGCCTGCTCGAAGTCTTCGGCAAAGTGCGCACCGTAGACCAGCAATTTTTTCGGCACGCAGCCGACGTTCACACAGGTCCCGCCCAGGTAGCGGCTCTCGGCCACGGCCACTTTCGCGCCGAACCCGGCGGCAAACCGCGCAGCCCGCACACCGCCGGAACCGGCACCAATCACATAAAGGTCAAAATCGTAGGCCATTTTCAATCTCCTCGGCAGGCCAACAGCATACCTGCGGACGGCCGCTGAGCAAGCATTGTGCTGAAATGCTCAGGCCGTGCGATGCGCGGCCCAATCTTCGTTTTCGATCAATGCCCCTCTGCGGATTGCGTTTTCGGTGCCCGCAGAGTGCGCAAAGCAATCAAAATCGCCATGAGTGCCAAGCCGAACGTCACCCACGAAACCAAACCGATCCCACCTTCGAATGCCCTTCCCGCCTGCGCCATCAATTCCCTTGCTTGATCCCCCGACAAGTCTGCCGCCACATGATAGGCGCCAGATAGCGTCTCACTCGCCAGCATCATCTGCACTTCGCTCAGGAACCCCGGAAGCTGCAATGCGCCGCGATAGTAGGCGGTGACGACACCGCCGAGCACTGTCGCCCCCAAAACTACGCCCACTTCATAGGCCGTTTCGCTAATGGCCGACGCGGCGCCCGCCTTTGCCGGTGGTGCGGCTGACAAAATCACATCATTGGACACCGTCGCGATCGCGCCCACGCCAATGTTCAGCAAGGCAAAAGCCACCACTAGAACGGTCAGGCTACTGCCCATGCTGGCGACCAGCAAAAACGCCGCTCCAGCAAACGCCATCAAAATCGGTATCAGCACATGCACCTGTAATCGCCGTGCGACAGGCACGACCGCCATCCCCACTACAATCGCCATGACCTGACCAGGAATCAACGCGAGGCTAGCACTCAAGGGCGACATCTGAAGAACGATCTGCAGGAACTGAGTGGCAAAGAATACGAAACCGACGAGAAACGCGAGACTCATCAAATTGATCGCGACAGAGCCGCTAAAGGTGCCACTGCGGAACAGGCTCAGATCCATCAGCGGCACAGGCAGACGTAACTGTCGACACACAAACATCCAGCCCGCAACTGCGCCTACTGCAAATGCTGTCAGCGCCATCCAGTCGATACCATTACTGGCGCTGTGTTTAATGCCATAAACAATGGCACCAAGGGCTACCATCGATTGCAGGATGCTAATTGGATCCAACGGTCCTGCAGCATCTCGCTCGGACTCGGGCAACAACAGTGGCCCCAACACCAGCAGTGGCACCAACACGGGCACCGCCAACAGGAAAATCGACCCCCAACTGAAGAATTCCAGCAACACCCCACCCACCAAAGGACCGAGTGCCGAGCCGACCGTCAACGTCGTTGCCCAGATCGCGACTGCCAGTCTGCGTTCTTCTCGGTCCTCGAACACCGAACGTATCAACGCCAGCGTTGAGGGCATCAGCATTGCACCGAAAACACCCATACAAGCCCGCCCGGCAATCAGTTGCGTGGCGGTATCGGAATGCGCGGTTAGCACCGACACAATCGCAAAACCCAAGGACCCGGCCAGCAACAACTTACGATGACCGACTCGATCCCCCAGACTACCCATCGACACCAGCAACCCCGCCAATACCAGCGAATAAGCATCGATCATCCACAACTGCTGGCTAGCACTCGGACGCAGGGCCTCGGCAATTTTTGGTAATGCGAATCCAAGCACCGTATTGTCAATTGTTACCAGCAGTACAGGTAGCATCAGGACGCTTAGAGCCAACCACCGTTTTAGAGTCACGCTTCCTGTTATCGCCACTCACGAAACTCCATTTCCTCATAAAACCCCAGCGACTTTAAGCGCGCCCTTGAAGTGACATCAGTCACGCCGAGCAAACCGGCTCTGGTGTATCCCATTTAATACAGAGGGTTTTAGCCGCAACAATCATCGTTTGCCCCTGCAATTAACAAATCAGGATGTTCTTTCACAAATTCTGCCGATGGATGTCAGACGATACCTACGTCTCGCCCCTGCGTACCTGAGCCCCGCACAAAAGCAAACGCCCCGAACGAAGTCGGGGCGTTTGCTTGATTCCTCACCTGTGTTTTTTACACAGAGCGAAGTTCGATTTCCAACACGAGCAACTCAGGCTATCAGTAAGCCTTGCCCGTCTTGTAGAAGTTCTCGAAGCAGAAGTTGGTTGCGTCGATGTAGCCTTCGGCGCCACCGCAGTCGAAACGCTTGCCCTTGAACTTGTAGGCAATCACGCAACCATCCTGCGCCTGTTTCATCAGGGCGTCAGTGATCTGGATCTCGCCACCTTTGCCTGGATCGGTTTGTTCGATCAGGCTGAAGATGTCCGGCGTCATGATGTAACGACCGATGATCGCCAGGTTCGACGGGGCATCTTCCGGCTTTGGCTTCTCGACCATGTTGCGCACGCGGTACAGGTCATCACCAATCAGGTCGCCGGCAATCACACCGTATTTGCTGGTTTCTTGCGGGTCGACTTCCATGATCGCGACGATGGTGCAGCGATACTGTTTGTACAGCTTGACCATCTGCTTCAGTACGCCGTCACCTTCCAGGTTGACGCACAGGTCGTCCGCCAGCACCACGGCGAACGGCTCGTCGCCGATCAGTGGTCGACCGGTCAGGATCGCATGACCCAAACCTTTCATTTCAGTCTGGCGAGTGTAGGAGAACGAGCACTCATCCAACAGGCGGCGGATGCCGACCAGGTATTTTTCCTTGTCGGTGCCCTTGATCTGGTTTTCCAGCTCGTAGCTGATGTCGAAGTGGTCTTCCAGGGCGCGCTTGCCGCGACCGGTGACGATGGAGATTTCGTTCAAGCCAGCGTCCAGTGCTTCTTCAACGCCGTACTGGATCAGTGGCTTGTTCACCACCGGCAGCATTTCTTTGGGCATGGCTTTAGTCGCTGGCAGGAAGCGAGTGCCGTAGCCGGCTGCTGGGAACAAGCATTTCTTGATCATATAAGTCCTTGTAAGGGCTGTGCGTGTACGAGTTTCGGCGCAGTCTAATCAGGCGGCGTGCACCTTACAATGCCCCCGCGCTGGCCAACCGATGCCAACATAGAGAAATAATCTTGCCGATAGTTCCCTGCGCAAGCCCTTATGCATAGCAGAGACTTGCGCAATTGCACGGCATTCAACCGCCCGGAACGAACCACCATACGCCCATCGGCACCCGTTGAGTGCGTTTGGCGGTATCATGGCGCGATTGAACCAGACAACGAGGCAAATAGATGTCGGCAGAAAAAAGCGTCAACGGATTCCTGATCAATCAGGTGAAAGACGGTCAATGGTGGGTAGCCAGTGTCGCCGGTGAAAATATCGCCGGACCTTTCCCTTCCGAATCCCTGGCAATCGAAGTGGCCTCGGTGCTGGAGCTTGAGCACCCGGAGCCCAAGCGACGCGGCAAGGACAAGAGCTGATCGACGTCCAATGCGAAAAGCCCTGCCACTGCGCAGGGCTTTTTTATGAATGCATGCAATAACGTGGCCTTTGGCTATAACCTTTTGCCTGCGACGCTGTCTCAGCCTTAGCCCACCCCCCTGATGATGATCAAGCCATGAACAAAATTTTGCCTTTGCTAGCAGTATTGGCCCTGAGCGGCTGCGCAACGTCGAAAGAAACCTACCTGGGTAACGGAGAGCAAGGCCTGTCGATTGATTGCTCCGGGGAAGCCAACTCCTGGGCTGCATGTTACGAAAAGGCCGATGCGTCCTGTGCAGGCACCGGCTACAAGATTGTCGGAACCGATGGCACGCCCTCGCTCAAGGAGAGCGACAAGACCCTCGGCGCCGACATCGGCAACTACAAGAGCCGCAATGTCGTAGTGATCTGCAAGTAAGGCGCCGCGCCCTACAGATGTATCTCAGCGAATTTGATGCCAAGCCCGCGCACGGTATCGATCAGATCATCAAGGCGACTGAAAGACTCGACTTCATCATTGTCATCCACCAGGAAATAGCTGCGCCCGGCGCTTTTCTTGAAAAACACGATCCATTCCCCCAGCTCCGCCGGATTCTGAATCACATGAGTGGCAGAGATTAAACCCTCTGCATGGCGCTCCCGGACCTGCTCTCGCTTCATAGGCGACTCCATAAATAACGATGCCGCCAAAGCATGGCTTGGGCGGCATCGGTGCTGATCGTCGACAGTCTATCAGCCGGAAATGCACGCGTTGGCAGCATTCTGTACGTCCATTGGACGCACCGGGACATTGGACATGCTCTCGTGCAGCTTGATGCTGCTGCCACCCGAACGCTCTTCAATGTCGAAAACGGCAGACGGGCCGGAGGAATACTTGAGCGGCACGATGACACGCACTCCATCCTTGTGCGGTTCGATCTGTAAGGCGCCACGGCTTTTGGCCAGTTTTTCGCTCAGGCATTGCGCGTATTCATGGGGCTTCTTGCCAGAAATCACGTTCATGGTCGGCAGCGACTCGTTGATTTCCGAGACGTTCGCACAACCACTCACCAATACCGCCAGCGAAAGAACCAAAAAACCCCACTTCATACAAAACCTCCGATAAAGAGGCTCGGACAGCGCAGATGCGCTTTTTCTCCGAGACAAACTGCTTTATCGCTCATCAAACGTGAAATTAACGTTTTTAATTGTCAAAGTGGCCGGATAATAAGGCGTTCGGGCTGATAAACTGCGCCAATCGCCCATGCTATCGTTTTGATTTTGTAGAAAAAGCCCTTCTGGAGGCGCCTCATGAAATTTATCCATCAGCGCGAGCACCTCAATGAAGACGACATCGTCGTCATTCAATGCTCCCAAATGTGCAACATCCGCTTGATGAACGACGCCAACTTCCGCAGCTTCAAGAATGGCGGTCGTCACACCTATCACGGCGGTGCATTCGACACGTTTCCGGCCCGCATCACGGCCCCGAGCACCGGCTTCTGGAACATCACGATCGACACCGTCAACCGCCGCGCTATCAGCGTGACGCGCAAACCCACCCTGACCCACTCGATCAAAATCATTCGCCGTTCCAGCACGAAACTGAGCTGATCAGCGAACCCGAAACACAAGACAGGCAGATACAACCGTGGCCCAAACGACCAAGTACGTCATCAAATACAAACTCAACGGTGAGCGCCGCTTCGAGTTTGCCCAGCTTGAAAACGGCACCCCGGAAGAAGCCAAGGCGGCGCTGGATGCCATTCATGGACAAGACGACGTCATCAGCGAAATCAGCGTCAGCAAAGCGCTGTAACGCGATCAGGAGCGACAATGGACGTCAGCTCCCATTCGCAATTCGACCGCAAGCAGCGGAGTGCCTGCTTTATTTTTGCCTTGCAGACTGGCCACCTCAACAACAAGAGGCCCGGCAATGAGCGAGCAATATCTGGACAGGCTGGACTGGCCCCGGCTGGAACAGCAACTTGATCAGGACGGTTACGCCGTCATCCCGTCACTGTTGAGCCACAAGGCTTGTGATCAGGTCAGCGCCTTGTACCCTCGAACCGAGCCCTTTCGCTCCCACGTGGTGATGGCTCGCCACGGTTTCGGCCGAGGCGAATACAAATATTTCAGCTACCCGTTACCGGAACTTGTGGCCCGCTTGCGTAGCGCGCTCTACCCGCGCCTGGTGCCCATCGCCAATCGCTGGCAGGAGCAAATGGGTTTGCCCGACCGTTTTCCCCAAACCCATCAAGCCTTCCTCGAACGCTGTCATGCCGCTGGTCAGAACCGTCCGACACCGTTATTGCTGCAATATGGTCCGCAGGACTACAACTGTTTGCATCAGGATTTATACGGTGAGCATGTTTTCCCACTGCAAGTAGCGATTCTGCTGTCGGAACCCGATGAAGACTTCACCGGTGGCGAATTTGTCCTGACCGAACAGCGTCCGCGAATGCAATCACGCCCGATGGTCGTCAGCCTGAAGAAAGGCGACGGGCTGATATTTACCGTCAACCAGCGGCCGGTCAAAGGCGTTCGCGGTTACTACCGAGTAACCCTGCGCCACGGCGTGAGTCGCCTGCACAGCGGCAAACGGCATACCCTTGGAATCATCTTTCACGATGCGTCATGAACCCATGAATCCGCTGACTTTCGATCTGTTTGCCGATGCCGAACCCGAGCAACAATCCAGGCGCGAACAGATCGGTGAACAGTCCTACGTGCTGAGAGGCTTCGCCCTGCCCTGGCTGGAGCGTTTGCTGCCTACCCTGGAGGCGGTACTGATGGCCGCGCCGTTTCGGCAGATGGTCACGCCCGGTGGCTTTACCATGTCGGTCGCCCTGAGCAGTTGCGGTCAATTCGGCTGGACCACTGATCGTAGCGGTTATCGGTACACCCGTCATGACCCACAAACCGGCCGGCCCTGGCCAATGATGCCCGAGGTGTTTCTGCAACTGGCACAAGCGGCGGCACTGGCAGCGGGTTTCACCGATTTTGCGCCGGATTCCTGCCTGATCAACCGCTACGTCCCCGGAGCAAAAATGTCACTGCACCAAGACAAGGACGAACATTCCTACGCAGCCCCCATCGTTTCGGTATCCCTGGGCTTACCGGCGATGTTCCTGTTCGGTGGCTTTGCACGCGGTGACAAAAGCCAGCGCATCCCCTTGCTGCATGGCGACATCGTCGTCTGGGGTGGCGTGGATCGCCTGCGTTATCACGGCGTGTTGCCGATCAAGGAAGGCCATCACCCGAGACTGGGCGAGCAACGCATCAACTTCACCTTCCGTACCGCCGGATAAAGACTTCGAATTTGACCGCAAGCGCCGGAGTGTGTGGGAATTGCCCCATGGTTAATGTGCAGGCAACACCTCAAAGGACATGACGCCATGACAACCCAATCGAGCAAGATCACCATTGAAAACGATCCGCGCTGGGCCGCTGTGGTCGCGCGCGATCCCAAGGCCGACGGTCAGTTTGTCTATGCCGTGAAGACCACAGGCATCTATTGCAACCCCAGCAGCCTCGCGCGCTTGCCCAAGCCGCAGAACGTCGAATTCTTCGATAGCGCCGAACAGGCCCGGGCCGCGGGTTATCGTCCGAGCAAACGCGCGACCAAAGACCAGAGCGAACTCGCCGCGCAACATGCCGCCACCGTGGCCGCCGCCTGCCGCCAGATCGAAAGCGCCGAAACGCTACCTGCCTTGGGCGAATTGGCCGAGGCGGCGGGCCTGAGCAGCTTTCACTTCCATCGTGTGTTCAAAGCCGTCACCGGCCTGACGCCCAAGGGTTACGCCGATGCCCATCGCTCACGCAAGGTTCGCGAACGGCTGGCAGACGGCGGCTCGGTGACCGATGCCCTGTATGACGCTGGTTTCAACTCCAACAGCCGGTTTTATGAAGCCGCAGACCAACTGCTGGGAATGAAACCCGGGGACTACCGCGCCGCCGGTCAAAACAATGACATTCGTTTTGCCGTTGGCCAGTGTTCGCTGGGCGCGATTCTGGTGGCGCAGAGCGAGCGCGGGGTCTGCGCGATCCTGCTGGGTGATGATCCGCACCAACTGGTTTGTGATCTGCAAGACAAGTTCCGGCGCGCGAACCTGATTGGCGCCGATCATGAATTCGAGCAATTGATTGCCAGGGTCGTCGGCTTTATCGAGGCGCCGGCCATTGGCCTTGATTTGCCTCTGGACCTACGCGGCACGGCGTTTCAGGAGCGTGTCTGGCAAGCGCTGCGAGAAATTCCCGTTGGCAGCACTGCCAGCTACGCCGATGTCGCGCAGCGCATCGGTCAACCAAAAGCCGTTCGCGCCGTGGCTCAAGCCTGTGGCGCTAACAGCCTGGCAGTCGCGATCCCGTGCCATCGCGTGGTGCGCAGCGACGGCAATCTGTCGGGCTATCGCTGGGGTGTCGAGCGCAAACGGCAGTTGCTGGAGCGCGAGTCGCAGTGATCAGCGGTTCACATCCACCACCACGCGCCCGCGCAACTGCCCGGCCAGCAAGCGCGGCGCGGCTTCGATGGCTTCGCTCAAGCCGATTTCGTGACTGATCAGCGGCAACAGGTTGAAGTCCAGATCCTGGGCCAGGCGACTCCAGGCTTCCACCCGTTTGGCTTTGGGCTGGGTCACGCTGTTGATACCGGCCAGGGTCACGCCGCGCAAGATGAACGGCGCAACGGATGCGGGAAAGTCCATGCCCTGGGCCAGACCGCAGGCCGCGACGGTGCCATTGGCCTTGGTGCTGGCGCAAGCGTTGGCCAGGGTGTGGCTGCCGACCGAGTCGATGACCGCCGCCCAACGCTCCTTGGCCAACGGCTTGCCTGGTTCGGAAAGCGTGGCCCGGTCGATGATTTCGCCAGCGCCCAGTTGCTTCAGGTAATCATGCTCTGACGTACGTCCGGTAGACGCGACCACCCGGTAGCCGAGCCTGCTTAGTAACGCGATGGCGAAACTGCCGACGCCGCCGTTGGCACCAGTGACCAGGACTTCACCCTGTTCAGGCGTCACGCCATTGTGCTCAAGGGCCAGGATGCACAGCATGGCCGTGTAGCCCGCCGTGCCGATGGCCATCGCCTGGGCAGCAGTGAATGCCTTGGGCAGCGGGATCAGCCAGTCACCATTCAGGCGAGCCTTCTGCGCCAGTCCCCCCCAATGCCCTTCACCCACGCCCCAGCCATTGAGCAGGACCTGGTCACCGGGCTTGTAGTCCGGATGCCTGCTGTCTTCGACGACACCGGCCAGGTCGATGCCCGGCACCATCGGGAATTTACGCACCACCGGGCTGCTGCCGGTGATCGCCAGGCCATCCTTGAAGTTCAGCGTGCTGTAGGCAACACGCACCGTGACATCGCCCTCGGGTAACTGATCGTCCTGGATCTCCTGCAGTGTGGCCCGGTAACCGCTGTCGTCTTTGTCGATCAAAATACCTTTGAACATTACGGCCTCTCAATGGAATCAGTCTGGTTGGGGTGCAATGGAAATAACACATGGCAGCAGATTGTCGTACTCGACTTTAAGCCAATCTGCCAATTCCATAACTCTTCCCAAGTGATGAATCACTCCTTCGGTGGCGCAGGTGGAGGCTTCCATCGACGCTGAAGAATGCGTGAAGTGCTGAAATGACGACTGGCCTTGCGCCAGTCGTTGCGTTACAAATCCTGTTCTACCGTCCCTGCCCGGATTCAACGTCGGAGAACACAGCACATGAACCAATGGCCAGATACCCGCATTCTTGACCTGCTCGGGATCGAACTGCCGATCATTCAGGGGCCGATGGCCGGTGCCACAAACTCGTCCATGGTGATTGCAGCCTGCAATGCCGGCGGGCTGGGTTCGATGCCGGCGGCGATGCTCAGCACCGATCAACTGCGCGAAGAGCTGAAAACCATCCGCCAACACACCCAGCGCCCGATCAACGTCAATTTCTTCTGTCATCAACCTCCGGCCCCTGATGAACAACGCGCGCTGGACTGGAAAAACCTGCTGCAGCCCTACTACCAGGAACTCGGCGCCGATTTCGATGCGCCAACCCCGGTGTCCAACCGGGCACCGTTCGATCATGCGGCCTGCGAAGTGATCGAAGAATTTCGACCTGAAGTGGTGAGCTTTCACTTTGGCCTGCCGGAAAAATCCCTGCTCGACCGGGTGAAAGCCACCGGTGCGAAAGTGTTGTCCTCGGCCACAACCGTCGCAGAAGCCGTGTGGCTGGAGCAGCATGGTTGCGATGCAATCATTGCCATGGGCTACGAAGCCGGAGGCCATCGCGGGATGTTTCTCAGCGATGACCTGAGCAGTCAGGTGGGGACTTTCGCCCTGGTGCCACAAGTCGTCGATGCGGTGAAGGTGCCGGTGATTGCCGCCGGCGGCATCGCTGACGCACGAGGCGTCGCCGCCGCCTTCATGCTGGGTGCTTCGGCAGTGCAGGTGGGGACGGCGTACCTGTTCACCCCAGAGGCCAAGGTCAGCCCGTCCCATCACAAAGCGTTGCGCACCGCCAGGGAAAGCGAGACGGCCGTCACCAACGTGTTCACCGGTCGCCCGGCCCGGGGCATCCTCAATCGGGTGATGCGTGAACTGGGGCCCATGAGCGCCAAGGCCCCGGCCTTCCCCCTTGCCGGTGGCGCGCTGATGCCTCTGCGGGCCAAAGGTGAAGCGGACTTCAGCAACCTCTGGGCCGGTCAGGCCTTTACCCTCGGGGTCGAATTGACCAGCGAGGCACTGACTCGAAAACTGGCTGAAGAAGGATTAGCGAGACTGCTACGTCACCCCTGAGCAGCACTTGCGTTAAAATTGTATACAACTTTGTGACAGCACATTCCGTTTAAAGGTAATTCGCTATATATTTTTGTACATAACGATTAACCTGCTGCAATTGCCTTTAACGGAGCCGTTTCATGACCATTCGTGCCTCACGTTTTGCCCCGACCTGCCTGGCGAGCCTTCTCGCCGTATTCGCCTTCGGCTCAGCCCAGGCGGACGAAGTCCAGGTGGCTGTCGCCGCCAACTTCACCGCGCCCATCCAGGCCATCGCCGCTGACTTCGAAAAAGACACCGGGCACAAGGTGGTCACCTCCTTTGGCGCCACCGGCCAGTTCTACACCCAGATCAAAAACGGCGCGCCGTTCGAAGTGTTCCTCTCGGCAGACGACAGCACCCCGCAAAAACTTGAAACCGAAGGCGACACCGTCAAGGGGTCGCGCTTCACTTACGCGGTCGGCACGCTGGCACTGTGGTCGGCCAAAGAAGGCTACGTCGATGCCAAGGGCGATGTGCTGAAAAAGAACGAATACCAGCATCTGTCCATCGCCAACCCGAAAGCCGCGCCTTATGGCCTGGCGGCGACTCAGGTGTTGGCCAAGGAAGGTCTCACCGACAAGGTCAAGGACAAGATCGTTGAAGGCCAGAACATCACCCAGGCCTATCAGTTCGTTTCCACCGGCAATGCCGAGTTGGGTTTTGTCGCCCTGTCGCAGATCTACAAGGACGGCAAGATCACCAGCGGTTCGGCCTGGATCGTTCCGGCCAGCCTTCACGACCCGATCAAACAGGACGCTGTGATTCTCAACAAGGGCAAGGACAACCCGGCCGCCAAGGCGTTGGTTGACTACCTCAAGGGGCCGAAAGCGGCAGCTGTCATCAAGTCCTACGGTTACGAAATCTAAATGTCGCTATCGAGTGCCGATTACTCCGCCATTTGGCTGACCCTGAAACTCGCGTCCCTGACGACCGTCATCTTGCTGATTGTCGGCACTCCGATTGCGTTATGGCTCGCGCGCACCCGCTCCTGGTTGCGCGGCCCGGTCGGGGCGGTTGTTGCCCTGCCCCTGGTGCTGCCACCGACGGTGATTGGTTTCTATCTGTTGTTGGCGCTCGGCCCTCACGGGTACATCGGCCAGCTCAGCCAATCACTCGGCCTTGGCACCCTCACCTTCAGTTTTGCGGGGCTGGTCATCGGTTCGGTGTTGTATTCGATGCCGTTCGTGGTCCAGCCACTGCAAAACGCATTTTCCGCAATCGGCACGCGTCCGCTCGAAGTGGCCGCGACACTGCGGGCCAATCCCTGGGACACCTTTTTCAGCGTGACGCTGCCCCTGGCCCGCCCCGGTTTCATTACCGCGGCCATTCTCGGCTTCGCCCACACCGTCGGCGAGTTCGGCGTAGTGCTGATGATCGGCGGCAACATTCCCGAGAAGACCCGCGTGGTCTCGGTGCAGATCTACGATCACGTCGAAGCCATGGAATATGCCCAGGCCCATTGGCTGGCCGGGGTGATGCTGGTGTTCTCGTTTGTCGTCTTGCTGGCGCTGTATTCCAGCCGAAAAACCAAAGCGGGCTGGAGCTGATCGATGATTCAAATGCGCCTGAAACTACGCTACCCGGGCTTCGCTCTGGACGTCGACCTGCAACTGCCCGGACGTGGCGTCACTGCGCTTTACGGTCACTCAGGCTCCGGCAAGACCACTTGCCTGCGCTGCATTGCCGGCCTGGAACGGGCCGATCAGGGTTTTATCCAGGTCAACGATGAAGTCTGGCAAGACAGCGAAAACAAGCTCTTCGTCGCGCCGCACAAACGCGCGCTCGGCTACGTGTTCCAGGAAGCCAGCCTGTTTCCTCATCTGTCGGTGCTGGCCAACCTTGAGTTCGGCCTCAAGCGCATTCCCAAGTCGCAGCGTCGGGTCGATATGGCCCACGCCACCGAGTTGCTGGGCATCAGCCATCTGCTGGACCGGCACCCACAACACCTTTCGGGTGGTGAGCGACAGCGCGTCGGCATCGCCCGCGCCTTGCTCACCAGCCCGAAACTGTTGTTGATGGACGAGCCATTGGCCGCGCTGGACGCCCAACGTAAAAGTGAAATCCTGCCCTACTTGCAACGTCTGCACGACGAACTCGACATTCCGGTACTGTACGTCAGCCACTCCCAGGATGAAGTCGCGCGGCTGGCCGACCATATCGTGTTGCTCAACAACGGCAAGGCACTGGCCAGCGGCCCGATCGGCCAGACCCTGGCGCGCCTCGACTTGCCACTGGCGATGGGGGACGACGCTGGTGTGGTGATCGTAGGTCGCGTGAGCGCCTACGACGCCGACTATCAACTGCTCAGCCTGCAATTGCCCGACACCACTCTCAACATTCGTGTGCCTCACACACCGATGGGTACGGGTCAGACACTGCGCTGCAAGGTCCAGGCGCGGGATGTGAGCCTGAGCCTGCACAGTGCCGAGCAAAGCAGCATTCTCAATCGCCTGCCGGTTACTGTGGTCAGTGAAATGAGCGCCGACAACGCCGCCCATGTGCTGATTCGCCTGGACGCCGCAGGCACGCCGCTACTTGCACGGATCACGCGTTATTCCCGCGACCAACTGAACGTCCATCCTGGCCAGCAACTCTGGGCACAAATCAAAGCGGTCGCGGTGCTGGCGTAAATCCGGCGGCACCTGAGCCGACGAATTAACCTGCCTATTTTTTGCACGATCACCAATGGCTTCTATAGTTGATCTGTACACGAATCAGCTGCGGAGACGCCATGGAAGACATTTTCGTCGTGAAGCGTTGCAACAGGATCATCATCCATGGCCGCCGTGAGGGTGAATATGACCACCTGCCACCGGATGCCGCAGTCTGGTACCGCATCGCCGATACCCGAACCCAAGGCTTCATCGGAGACGGCTACGATATTGAAGAAGACGCCCAACGCATTTGCCGGCAGTTGAACGCCAAATCACAAGTGACAGCCCGACAAAGTTGACGGCCTGTTACCATTTTTTAACGGGTCTATACTGAATTGGTTGAAGGATCAGCGACCCCAACGGCAGAAAGCTCGCTCCAGGCGGGCTTTTTGTTGCCACACCCAGGTTTCTTGAACGGAGGTGTCACCCATGTCCGAAAAAGAGTCCATCACCACCCTGCTCACCTTGCTGGACTCCCGTCAGGCTCGCTTGGCCGCGGCCTGCAAGGAAATTGCCGACTGGGTCGATCATCAAGGCGGGCACCCCACCGCCCTCAGAATTCGTGATCGCCTGAACGACATCGAGAAGGACACGCCGCTGATTCGGCACACGCTGTCGTCACTCAAACCTGTCGACCCGCCTCTGCCCAGGTTCAGATGATCCGTCACGGATTTGCACTGCGAGGACAGGCCTGATTCGGGCAGCATGATCGGTGACAGTGACGTCTCCGAACGTTTGGCTGCCCGCTGGATTTCCATCCTTTCTTACAACCCGGCCTGGCTGCGGGCACACATGAACAGAAACCCCATTACTTGTCGACGCCCTTGCGCGCCGGCTCCATGACCTCGCGCAGGGACATGCGCTTGAACGCCTCGACCAGAGCTCGCCCTTCCTCTGGCGCACAAGTAACCGCCAGGCGCATGGTCGCCTCGCCCAGGTGCCAGATCAAAAACGCGGATTCCCGAACCTGCTGCTCATCGCTTTGCGCAAAGACACGAACCATGGCCTGGGCCAGCAGCGTTCCGGCAATCCGGCTCTCCCCCAACTCCAGCTGCAACAGCTGCTTGTCGGCCTGCATGCCGGACCAGATGTCACGCATCACCGGTGTCGCCATCACGATCTCGTAATACAGATCGAGCAACTGCGAATAGGCTGCCTGCAAGCCCCGGGCATCCTCGACAGCCTCCATCGCCTGTGTAATGCAACGACGACTTTCAGCGTTGTAGCGTTCGGCCAGTGTGCGGATGACGGAACTCTTGTCGGGGAAATACTGATAAAGGGAACCGATCGAGATCCCGGAACGCTCGGCAATTTCACTCATCTTGAGTTGGTCGCAGCCTTTGTCCGCAATCAATTGAGTCGCCACTGTCAGAATCCGCTCCTGACGTTCGCGGCTGCGTTGTTGCGTGGGATTGCGTCGAGCCGCTTGCACAGCAGGCTGTTCGAGGGCTTCAAGGGTCTTTTTGCGCACGAGTGAATTTCCCGGTCAATAACGTGACATGTACTCACCTTAGCATCGCATCCGCCAACGCCCAATAACAGATGTCCATCCGTCGGGGACTCCGATCCGCTGGTTGACGACAAAACATGAGTATCTATCATCTTTTAAACGTGAGCACCGCTCACATTAACCGATGGAGATGAACGTGATGAAAACCGATCAACCAATCACACTGGTCCTTGGCGCCACGGGCAAAACCGGGCGGCGAATCACCCAACGACTCGAGGCTGCCGGCCTGGCCGTTCGCCAAGGCTCCCGCCATGCGAATCCCCCTTTCGACTGGGAAGATCGATCAACCTGGGACGCGGTGATAGATGGCGCTCATGCGGTCTACATTTCCTTCCAACCTGATCTCGCCGTTCCAGGCGCCCTTGAAACCATTCAGGCGTTCACCGACCTGGCAGTGAAAAGCGGAGTCCGCAAACTGGTCTTGTTATCCGGGCGCGGTGAGATCGAAGCGGAACAGGCCGAACGTGTCGTACAGAACAGCGGGATTGACTGGACGATTCTGCGGGCCAGTTGGTTCTGCCAGAATTTCAGCGAGGCGCACTTTCTTGAACCCATTCTGCAAGGCGAACTCGCACTCCCCGTCGGCAATATCGCCGAACCCTTTGTCGATGCAGAAGACATCGCCGAATGTGCCGTCGCCGCACTGACCCAACCCGGACATACCAACCAGCTCTATGAATTGACCGGTCCTCGGGCGTTGACCTTTGCCGAAGCCGTGACCGAGATCGCCAGCTCCACCCATCGCAACATCGAATTCGTGGCCGTACCAGCGGATGCCTATCGACAAGCATTGGAACAGGAACAACTTCCCCCGGAGTTGATCGATCTGGTGCTGTACCTGTTCACGTCTGTGCTCGATGGCCGCAACACGCCCGTGACCGATGGCGTACAACGGGCACTGGGTCGGCCGGCACGCGACTTTAGCGACTACGTACAGCGCACTGGCGCTACGGGCATCTGGGGAAATGGAAGTCCGACGTAAAGCAGTGGCGAGAACCCGCTTCGTCGACTAGGGTTTTTTGCGTATCGAACTGCGACGCCTTTATTGGCAGGAGCCTGATCAAGGAGAAACCCATGTCACTCAATCGTAGTGCCGAACAAACCTACCGCCAGTGGTCCACCCCGATTCTGCTGGAACTCAAGGAGCGAGAACATCAAATGAACCCGTCAGACCGCCAGGCTTTGGAAAACGTACTGCTGGAAAGAAGGCTGATCGATACCGGCAACCCGACCGGCAGCGATCGCCGCAAGGCAGACCCGGCGTCCTGAAGCATCAGGCAACCACGATCAAGATAGAAATAATGGAGCGGAAACAACCAAGGGTTTGCACAGCGCTCGCTCGCGAACCCTTGATTTCAGATAACGCCGGGCAACGGAATCGATGGCTCTGCCGCGCTAAAACCACCCACTACGCTCGTCTTCCAACTCCTGGCGGCACTGCTTGAGTTGGGCGCTGTAAATCTCTGACTGCTTTTGCACTTTCTGGGCAACCTGCATCAGCCAGGGTTTACTGCGATAGGTATTGCGGCTATAGCCCCCACGCCCTTCGTGGTAAGCCAGGTACTGATTGTAGGTGTCCCATTTGGAGATCCCCAACTGACGCTGGGTGCCAGTGGTGTACCAACCGATAAACATGATCGCGTCGTCGAAGCTGTCACGCGAACCACCGTTGCCAGTATCGCCCTTGTACTCGCCCCACACCGGATCTTGAGCCTGCGCATAACCATAAGCCGAACTGACTCGCCCCCAAGGGATTACCCAAAGCAGATAGTCACGAGGCGGCAATGCATCTGCCACGAAGCTGCTTTCCTGCTGCATGATCGCCATGGCCACATGTGGAGGCGTCCCATATTCACTCTGCATTTCCAGCGAGTCCTCGTACCAGTCCGGATACTCACGGTAAATACTGCAGAGATTGCCTTGATCTTTGGGTGGCGTAGTCGTGCAACCTGTCAAAAACATAAACAACAAAGCCAACAGCGAAACTTGTCTTTGTTTCATCCAGCACCCTCAAAAAAAATAAGGGCATAAAGTGCCCTCCGATTACCGCAAGGAGCCTGAGTCGGGCCGTTGCAGGCAAAAACTTCAGAAGACATCCATCTTGACCACGTCACCCTTATTGAGAGACTGCTTTGTAAGTCCCTGTTGCAAAGCCAGGCCCTGCAAGGACTTCATGCCTGAGGTGATTCTTTTTGCGTGGGCATGACCGGGTAGTCCGTTCGGATGCGTAACGTGATGAACTGGCATCGGTCTGGGTGAGGCAGCCATAGCCTCGGGGGTCGCCGACCAGCCGCATCTAACCCGGGTCTACAAGTCAATCATGGGCGCTACGCCGGGCGAGTTCTGGCGCAGTCGAAACAGTCGCGCCGTTTAATAAAAATGCTCACTCAATCACGTATTCGACGGCGATTGCGGCGTATCAGGATTGAGCTGCTGACGCCTGAATTGTCCAGGTGGCTGGCCGTGTATCTGGCGGAAGCGTCGCGAAAAATAGGCCTCGTCGGCAAAGCCGCACAACCTCGCCACCTCCCCCACCGGCCTTGTTCCATTGAGCAGATAATTGCGCGCCGCGTGCATCCGGCGTTCGAGCACCAGCTCAGTGAAGGTCTTGCCGATTTCCTTGCGCAACCAGTGCGTCAGGTACGTTGGTGACAGGTAAGTCGCAGCAGCCACCTTGATCAGATTGAGATCGGGGTCGGCAATATTCTTGCGCAAGTATTCGGACATCCTGCTCAGCGCGTTGCGCCGGCTGACTTCGGCGGCATTCTCTTCGGCCAATCGTTTGAGCGGCTCGGCATACAAGGCACAAACGCTCCCCAGCAGTTGCAGCAACAACCCCTTGAGCATCTCGCGGGTGCCAAACTGACGGTTCTCATCGAGCACGCGCATCTGCTCGATCAAGCCACAGACTTTTCTGAAATCCTCATCGGCCAGAATGAAATCCAGATGCTCCTGAAAGCGGAACGGTGACAACTCCGGYGCCAACAGAATCGAGACTTCCTCCAGGTCCATCGGGTCGCATTGCAAATGCGGCAGCAGGAAGGTCTGGGAAAAATTTATCACCATGAAGTTGCTGTCTGCCGGATGCGGAATCACGTGCACGCGATGCGGCAGGATGAAGGCCAGCGTATTGCGCGGAAACGGACGTTCGACGTTGCCGATGTGCTGCACGGTATCGCCACCGAGGTTGACCTGGATCTGGAAATACTCATGGCGATGCGGGCTGGTTTCGGCGCGCCGTCCCTTTTTGTCGCGGATGTAAAAGTCCGTCAACTCACTGCGTTGCTGCATGACGTAAGTGGGTACTCGACTCGGTGACGACATCGCCTGAGGATCCTCGACAGGTACATGGACAGGTTGTCGTCGCGCCGCGATGCAGGCGGCGACCGCGGTGATTGTGAAGGCAGACACCGTTGGCTTCAACACGTCATAGGATGACAACGAAATACAGAGAATTAATTGTATTGGTGTGTGATGTGTCGTCTGTCCAAAAAAATACGAGCACACAAAAACAATTACTCTTTTATAAACATATAGTTATGAAAACCATGACACATAACGAAGGAAATGAGCTGATTTGATTTTTCTTGGACACCTGCATTAATCGCCTTTTTCAGAAGAAAAAACGATCTAACGCCTCAGTTGATTTTGAGAGGTTGTACGACCACTGTGACAGTCAATGCAGCCCGACCCTTCCAAAAACAATCAAAAGGTGCGCACGTGATGAACCTGTTTTTCCCCCTCGCCAACCCTCCCCCCGATCGAGCCAGTCCGAAGGCGTATCTGAGCGCCTGACAGCGGCTGTCCGCGCCTCTCATTCAAGTAGCGATTGCTCTGCCCCGACACTGGGGGTATCGGCTTCGGCTGCGCGCGAACATCTCGATTCTTCTAACAATAAAAAGGTCTACTCATGTCGAACTCGCAAACCTCCCCGTCCACCGCGCCGTCGGTGAGCGCCGGCGCCCGGGACGCCCTGTTGCCTCAGCGACTGCCGACGCGTCGGCGCTGGTTCATGCTGTCATTGCTGCTGATTGCGACCATCATCAACTACATCGACCGCGTGAACATCTCGATTGCCGCACCGTTCATGGCCAAGGATCTGGGCCTGGACAAGATCGAAATGGGCCTGATTTTTTCCGCGTTTGCCTGGACCTACGCACTGGCCTTGGTCCCCGCCGGGTTCATCGCCGATCGCTTCGGTTCCCGGTTCACCTACGGTGTATCGCTGATCAGTTGGTCGACGGTCACCGTGTGCCAAGGCTTTGCCACAGGATTCGCTTCGCTGTTCGGGCTGCGCCTGGCGGTCGGTACCATGGAGGCTCCAGCGTTTCCGGCCAACAGCCGAGCGGTCACGGTGTGGTTCCCGGCCCGTGAACGAGGCCTGGCCAGCAGCATTTACGTGTGCGGCCAATATCTGGGCACGGCACTGTTTACCGGCGTGCTGTTATGGCTGGCCACGACCTATGACTGGCGCCATGTTTTCTACAGCACCGGGATACTTGGCATTGTGTTCGGTGTGATCTGGCTGTACCTGTACCGCGATCCGTTGAACTGCAAGAACGTCAGCCAGGAAGAGCTGAAGTACATCGAAGCCGGGGGTGGACTGGTCAAGAGCAGTCAGGAACGCACCCGGTTCAACTGGCGGCAGATCGCCGAGCTGTTCAGTTATCGGCAGATCTGGGCGATTTGCATCGGCAAGTTCGCCAGCACCTCGGCGTTGTACTTCTTCCTGACCTGGTTCCCGACATACCTGATCGAGGAACGCAAGCTGACCATGATCAAGGCCGGGATCTTCGCGGTGCTGCCGTTCGTGGGTGCAACGGTCGGCATTCTGCTGGCCGGCATCGTCTCCGACCTGCTGATACGACGCGGCTATTCAATGTCCTTCGCGCGCAAGTTGCCCTTGGTGGTCGGATCGATGCTGGGCATGTCGATCGTCCTGGTGAATTTCACCGACTCGAACGTGATCTGCATTGCCGTGCTGACCATTGCTTTCTTCGCCCAAGGGATTGCCTCGTCATCGTGGGCAGCCGTATCGGAAGTCGCGCCCAAGGAACTGATCGGCCTGACCGGCGGGATTACCAGCCTGGCCGCCAACATCGGCGGGATCGTCACCCCGATCGTGATTGGCGGCATCGTCCACGCGACAGGCTCGTTTGCCTACGCCTTCTGGTTCATTGGCGGCGTGGCGCTGATTGGCACCCTGTCCTATTCGTTGTTGCTCGGTCGCTTGTATCGCATCGAGCTCAAGGCACGCTAAGTCCGGAAAACATGAGCGCAGAAAAGCGTTTTTCTCCAACACGAGGCGGCTTTCGTCCAACTTCGCAAAACGAAGCCGCCGTAGGCTGATGCTTCCAACAGGACCACGACAAAAATGACTATGACCGAATACGTTTTCACTCCGGATTTACCTGTGACCTTGCCAGTTGCCGGCAGCCAGCAGCGTTTCCCCGTTGGCCGGGTATTTTGCGTCGGCCGCAACTACCCTTGGCCAGACACCCAGGGTCAGTCCCGCCAGCCACCCGTGTTTTTCATGAAGCCGGCGAGCAACGTGGTGGATGCGTTGGGTGAAGTGGCGTTCCCGCCGCTGACCGAAGAGTTTGCCCACGAAATCGAATTGGTCGTCGCCATTGGAGAAGGTGGCGCCAATATTCCGGAGAGTCAGGCGCTGGCCTATGTCTGGGGCTACGCCGCCGGGCTTGACCTGACCCGTCGTGATGTACAGCGAGCGGCCAAGAGCAATGGCTTGCCGTGGGAAGGTGCCAAGGTGTTCGACGGCGCCGCGCCGATGACCGCCATCGTGCCAGTCACTCGCGCCGGACACCCGGACGGCGATTTGTGGCTGAACGTCAACGGCGAAGAGCGCCAGCGCGACAGCCTCGAYAGCCAGATCTGGTCGGTCAGTGAAATCATCAGCCGCATCTCGCAGTCGGTGGCGCTGCGGGCCGGTGACCTGATCATGACCGGCAGCCCGGCAGGCGTCGATGTGTTGCAACCCGGCGACATCATCAACGCCGGGATCGATGGCATCGGCCAACTGGAAATGCGCGTCGGTCAGCGACCTTGAACCCGGCTTCCGCCCTCGTGAATTGAAAAAGGAGATAACAACATGAACAGTCCATTGAAAGTGGCCCTGGTGAGCGGCGCCGGTAGCGGAATCGGCCGCGCCGTGGCCCTGGCTCTGATGGCCGACGGATTTACCCTGGTATTGGCTGGTCGTCGGCCAGAGCCTTTACAGGCATTGGTCGAATTGGCGCTCAGCGAGGGACACGAAGCGTTGGCGGTGCCCACCGATGTGCGCGACCCGGCCAGTGTCGATGCGCTATTTGCCACCATTACCGAGGTATACGGACGCCTCGACGTGGTGTTCAACAATGCCGGAGTCAACGCCCCTGCCGTGCCGCTCGATGAACTGACGTTCGAGCAGTGGCGCAACGTGATCGACACCAACCTGAACGGTGTTTTCCTCTGCGCCCGTGGTGCCTTCGCACAGATGCGCCGGCAACAGCCACAGGGCGGACGCATCATCAATAACGGCTCAATCTCAGCCCATACCCCACGCCCGTTCAGCAGCGCCTACACCGCCAGCAAACATGCGGTGTTGGGACTGAGCAAATCCCTGGCCCTGGACGGGCGCGAATTCAACATCGCCTGCAGCCAGATCGACATCGGCAACGCCTTGACCGAAATGTCGGTACGCATGACCAAAGGCGTGCGCCAGGCCAACGGCACCATCGCGGTGGAGCCGATGGTGGACGTCAAGCATGTGGCCGATGCCGTGCGCTACATCGCCGCTCTGCCGCTGGAGGCGAACGTCCTGAACATGACCGTCATGGCCAGCGCCATGCCGTTTGCCGGTCGCGGTTAAACCGGACTTTTTATTCTGTTACGCGAGGTTTACATGAAGCCAGAAGTCTTGCAGCTCAGCCCGATCCTGATCCCCGAAATCAACGCACGGCTCGATGAGTTGTTTACCGTCAGACGTTACTTCCAACAGGCCGACAAGCAGGCTTATTTGCAGGAACACGGCGCGAACATTCGCGGGGTGATCACCGGCGGGCATACCGGGATCAGCCAGGCGCTGATGGCCCAGTTACCCAAACTGGAAGTGGTGGCGGTCAATGGCGTTGGCACCGATGCGGTGGACCTGGCTTACGCCAGGGATCGCGGGATCCGCGTGACCGCAACCATCGGCGCGCTGACCGAAGATGTCGCCGACCTGGCCATCGGCTTGTTGATTGCTGTGTGTCGGGGTCTGTGCACCAGTGATCGTTATGTGCGTTCGGGGCAATGGCCCCATAGCCCGACACCATTGGCCCCGTTGCCGTTGGCGCGTCAGGTGTCGGGCATGCGCATCGGCATCGTCGGCATGGGCCGGGTCGGCCGTGCCGTGGCGACCCGGGCCGCAGCGTTCGGCTGCCCGATCAGTTACACCGATCTGCAGCCGATGAGCGATGTGAACCACACTTTCATCGCCGATCTGAAGCAGCTGGCCAGCAACAGTGATGCGCTGATTCTCGCGGCCGCTGCCGACAAGACAGAAGCCATCATCAATGCCGAGGTGCTGCAGGCACTGGGCAAGGACGGGTATCTGATCAACGTGGCGCGGGGCAAGCTGGTCAACGAGGTCGATCTGGTGGCGGCGCTTGCCGCTGGCGAGATCGCGGGCGCGGCGCTGGATGTGTTTGTCGATGAACCGAACGTCCCCGAGACACTGTTCGGCAACGAGAACGTGGTACTGCAGCCCCATCGCGCCAGTGCGACGCTGCAGACCCGCACGCGGATGGGAGAAATGGTGGTGGCGAGCCTGGTGGACAGTTTCGCCGGGAGAATACCGCAGGGTTCTGTGACTGACTGAAGGGTGGCTACCGAGGGGACCTTGCGTCCCCTCGACGGCTCGATATCAGGTGAACAGATCGACGCCCAACTGGAAGGAGACCCACAGCTAGAGGCCTGTCGCAAACAGCATCGGGAACGCGGTGGTCTTGCCTGAAATACTGGCAAACAGCGTCGCGAGTACGCCGATGAAGAATACGTACCAACCGATCGGGCCGAAGAGAATTTCCAGTGCCTTGCCCAGGTCGCCCAAGGTTTTCACCTCGATGCCGTTGGGCCGCAGGATTTCCGCGCCGACGATCCAGATGGCCAGATTGATGACGATCCCGACGAAGACTGCGAACAGCAGATCGTTACGTTGAACGCGCTTGTGTTGCCGCCCAACCCTGCCCTTTTGGCGCGAAGCCGGAATCGAACCGGCACGCCCTTACGAGCGGGGGATTTTAAGTCCGTTATAATTAACGTTATATTTCAATAGCTTATGACATTTTTTTTGCCGCAACCCCCCMCTTTCGCGCTTCTGCAAGCCTACGTTCCCGCACTCTTGAAAAATTTTGCGGCAAGCCTTTACGTCTTTGAGCGGCGTGTAAATTCGCCAAGCACCTCCCTGAAAATGTACCTTTCCCTGGACATAAAACCTTTAGTGGCGTTATGCCTCCTTTGAAACCGGCATTGGGCTCAAAGAGCAAACACTCAAAGCGATGGCGCTATACTGGCCTACAACCTACGGTCCACGTTGAAAATCACGAGAGAACACATGCCATTCGAAATGACCCTGGATGATTTTCTAGCTCACTGTGGCATCACTGAGGCTGAGTGGCTTCAGTCAAACGCAGACTGGGAAACCCTCTGCAATATAGCTAACGATTTTTCGACGCGACAGCACGCGTTATCCGCCGCGGCGGAGCAGATATCTTTGCGACTCAGAACATTCACTGGAGTTCATTCAGTACGCTGGCGCATCAAAGACCCTATACATTTACTAAAAAAAATTGTCCGCAAAAAACTTGATGTAGAGCCAAAACAGAAATGGATAATCATAGATAAAGACAACTACTTAGATACTGTCACAGATCTCATTGGCGTTAGAGCACTTCACCTCTTTAAAGATGAGTGCGTGGCCATTGACGCATCTATCCGCGATGTTTGGGATCTAAACGAAGAGGTAATTAACTATATCCGCACTGGCGACACTATTCCGCAGGCTATCATTGACCGAGGCGGCAGGACCGAAATTCATAAAGCAGGGTACAGGTCCATCCACTACATCGTCGAAAGCCGTCCAGAAAAAACAACATTTCGCGCTGAGATTCAAGTTAGGACGATATTTCAAGAAGGGTGGAGTGAAATAGACCACAAAGTCCGATACCCTGATTTCTCTGATAATGAGCACGTGGCATTGTTCTTGGACCTATTCAACGGACTTGCAGGAAGCGCCGATGAAATGGGCTCTTTTGTTAAAGACCTAACAAAGGTTTTAACCGCTGGTGAGGAAGAAAAAAACAGAGCAATACATGAACGTAAACTGGCAATTCAGGAGCGTGATCACGCCATAAATCACATGTCTGAAAAATTAAAAGAATTAAATATTCTAAAAAAGCAAGACGCAAAGTCCCAAGCAATAATAGCCACATTACAAACAGACTTAAATAAAATAAAGCAAACCCAGCACCGCTTTAACTCTCAATCTCCTAACACGAGCGGGCAATCCAAGATCAAAACGGTACTCGGTGTAACTATGCACAACTCAAGCCTTATAGGGGATGCGATCTCAAAGACAAGCGTCACAGGAACGGCCCTGACAAGTTCGCTGAGATCACTAAACAAGTACCTTACAGCTGCTGACCTGGCACATCCTGATGACGAAGAGGAAAAGAATGAGTGAAGTGTGATGAGCGCACGCCAAGTGGCGAGCTATCAAAACAAGCACCTTTCAGTTTTAACAATCCCTAATGATTAATTTTCGCGTGGGAATTAAGGAGGGGAAAATGTCCCACCAGACACCTGAGTATTTGTACCGATTTCGTCCGGTTGACAGCTTACTGGGCTTGGATAGAGAGAGCGAGCTAGAGGGTACATATCTATATTTTGCGGCACCGGAGCAGCTCAATGATCCGCTCGAAGGCTACAGAGAACTGGTCTGGAAGGGAGACAATGTGATTTGGACAAATTTCTTCAAACATTACATTGAGTGCGTTTTTATCCGCAACGTTCAATATCTCGCAGAAAATCTTGAGGAGCACAACTTTCCAATACAACCACACTTAAATGACATACCGCCGGAGCATGCCACACAAATAAAATCACAGATTTATAATTTCATCAAAAACAAAAACATACAACGACATATAAATTACTTAGCCGAAAACCAGAAAACCATATACAGCAGCGAACTATTACTACACCTCCGAGCCGTACAGCTATTTGCGATGTACATTGTTTCCACAGTCTTCGCTGAGCATAAATTAATTCCGAAAGGATACGGAATAAATGGCGAATCCCTTACAACTCTTCTAGTTACCTCCACCAGACTCCTGGACCATTTAGAAAATAGGACCGAATCAGAAAGAGGAAAAATTTTCGATCAGACCATGCTATTTGCGTTGCAAAGTATCGACTTGGCAAACAGCTATAGCAACTTCAAAGAAGGTGAATCATCGAATTGGTTGCGACTATGCAATGAAACTCCTGAGGAGTTTTTGAACTCTCGAGTTCGCCTAACCTATCCTTCATGGTTTGTGTCCTGCTTTATGGAAGACTGCTCCAGTTCATCTATTTGGGGAACCTATGGAAATAACCACAAGGGAGCATGTCTAAAGTTCAAGGTTGCTAAGGTTTCAGGAGCACCGACCATCCCACTAAAAGTTTTAACCGCTAATAAACCAGTACCCAATTGGTGGACAACTATAGACTTTGAGTTTCACAAAGTTATCTACGAAGAAAAAAGCCCCGAATTAGACTTCTTTTCTAGCCTTGGCTCCTACACAGAAAACGAACTCATTAGCAAATGGTATACAGATGAACGAGGCAGCAAAAGCACACGAATGAACGATGTGTTTGGAGACCTCGAGAAATGGCGATCCCATTACTACTTTAGCGAGAAAAAAAGTCTAACGACTAAAACCCGCCACTGGAAAGACGAGCAGGAATATAGATTAATCCTGAAAGCGAAATTTGGCTCGCAAACATCCATCGAGGCTCGAAAACTAAAATATAATTTTAGTGACTTGGAAGGAATTATATTCGGAATAAATACACCAACTTCTGAAAAATACAAATTAATGGAAATGATCGAAAGAATGTGTAGAAACCAAGGCAGGGAGGACTTCACATTTTATCAGGCATATTACTGCCACACAGATAACAAGGTCCGATACCGACCTATCGCCCACGCATCCTCATCAAACGGCATCACGCCACACTCATTCTGATAGGTACATCTACTCACTTGAAAAGGGCAGGCCTGCAGCAGCCCATTTTTCACCGTCCCCGAAGCAAGAAACGGAAAATCATTACGTATCACAGATTCCCAAGCTGATAACGAGGGTTCGATTCCTTTCACCCGCTCCACGTATTTCAAGGCCTCCAGCGGTGCATGTACATGACTGCAATCAGTTGGGGGCTGTATAGGGGTCCGTTTGTGTGTTTGCACGCACAAACAGCAGATGGACCTCTGCCTGCACCCTCCCCCTAGGTGCTTCAGGCTTTTCATGTTGACCCATCGGAAAACGGTTAGGACAGTTAGTTTTTGACTGGCTGCCCTGAAAGCCTTGTGCAGCGCGGCTTTGCGACGACTGCGGTAGGTTAGGTTTTGGTTAGCACTGGGTTATTTCCTAACCTTTATAGATGTTAAAAAGACAATAAATAAACTACTTATAAATCAACATGTTATAGATTGCTAACCCCAAACCTAACCATAACTAACCCCTCAAAGTTAGCCCTCAATCCCAGTAAACACAGGGCCTGCAGAACACTTCCCACCCCATTTTTAAAAACTAACCCTTTTCCCGAGCCATCTCTCAAATTCGCTGCCTGGGTACGTTCTGACCATCCGTTGCATTTACCCTACCCGTGCAGGGATCTGCAGGCTTTTTCCACCCCACATTCGCGTACACAGCCCCCAGTTTGAGCCGGGTGCAGGGATGCAGAAAAAACGACACATTTAGCCCGCAGGCGTGGCGGGGGGACGACGGCGCGCGCCAGGTGAAGACCCACCCTGCCCGGCCGACCAAGCCCCAAAACGGTGCGCGCCAGCCTTCCCGACCCCGGCTCGACCTGACCTCCGCCGCTGATCGCTCACGCCGCCCCATCGTCGCGTCCAAGGCACTTGTGCGACGTTACTCGTGACCTGCTCGGCTCCGTGCCTATTGGGATAGGCATGCCCCCACGCCCCTAAATTGGGAGAGTGCCGTCTCAGTCCGCTATGCTGATCTGGGGACAGTCCTAGCTGTCCCCCGAGATTAATCCTCTGAGAGGAATTACTGTGAAGACTTTATTAATTGCTACAGTGACGGGCATTGCGGTGATGAGCCCACAAGTAGAAGCATTTCTGGCGGAAAACTACGTCATCATCGATAACTGGGCAATTAACATACAGCCCCAAGCGTATGAATATTACGCGTTGATTGCTGACTCAAAGGCCAACAGATTAATTCAATGCAGAGCCCATATTGGCGCCACAAATGATAGGCGCTTCGATAAGGTCGACTGCTGGAAGCATGACATTGACCCGAAAGGAAATTTAGCCCGCTACCGAGTAACCCACGCTCCCATCGATGCATTAAGAGACCCGCCTTACCGGAACAGTAGAGCTGCGTACTGGATGGTCGATCCCGACTCAGGAAAAGGTGAGTTCTGCACGCAAATCGATAACCAAGGTCCTACCTGTTTCGATTTACCTTCTCCCTCCTAGCGTTCAGTTTTGAGCGACAGCCAACCGTCTTTCGACCCGCACGAACCCAGCTGGTTCTGGATGATGAATAACTGGACATTCGTTAAATACCTTCCGTCATCCAAGCCCATCCTGGTGGGCTTTTTTGTGGCTGCTGGACGGCAGTAGGTGGGGGACTGGCCTACCATCTCCCACATAGTTGGCTTGACCCTACGTCAGCCTGGTATACCGAATTTTTGTGCCGCAATAGGACAATACCCCAATGCTGAACACGAACCAGGTGAACACGATGGCTTCGTGATCATCACTGCTGACAGCGCTGGCGGCATGGTAGACATCCATGACCGAAGGCCTGTGGCACTGAATCCTGAATTGGCTCGCGAATGGTTGGACCCGGCAACACCGAAAGAGCGGGCAGAACAGATGGTGCTGCTCCAGGGGGAGCCGGCAGAATACTTCGAATGGTTCAAAGTAGACCCAGCGCTGGGCAACGTGCGAAACCAGGGGCAAGTATTGATCGAACCGAGGAGGGAGATTGAGGGAGGCAATTACAAGGGCAATGGCTGATAGCGCAGTTTTATATTCACTACGCCATCAAATACATTACCAACCACTTAACTCTGCAACGCCTTAAATAGCTTTTGAAACTCCACAGAAATAAACTCTCCATTCGTATGGTGCAAAAAATTCTCTACAAGTTTACTTCCCAGAGCATTTTCATTCCTCGCAATAGCACCAAATTCGTTATACCTACTGAACAATTCCCTGGCTATTCCATGGCCATCCTGTAAAAGATATCGCTTATCTGAACGTATGACCAAAGGCATGCCAACGTATGTAACATCCACATCCTTTGCATTATCGTAATCGAACAATTCTTTCAAAAACCAATCAACACTTGACTGCAATAACTCTTGATTTTTTAGCCATACACTATAATGAACATTATTTTGACAAAACTTAGAGATCGGGTAGGTTTTCGGTTCTTTATTATGGAGAAACAACATCACAGCTATTGGATCTATGGCAACATTCTCCATGGTGTAAGCATAATCACTCGCGAACACCTTAACATGCTCGTTACCTTTGTTCTTTTTATCCCAATCTGTAACCCCCCTGACAGTCTTACTTCCTTCCAAGGTCAGCCTCTCTACCATTCCAATCACTTGACTACAATCACCATCGCCACGCATCGCAGTCAAAAAATCCTGTAGAGATAAATCTTTAGGGTTAAAATACTGTCTCACTTTTTCTTCTAAAGCTTTCCTAGGGTATGCTGGACCCGAGCTAACAAAACTCAATGAAACTCCCGAATCAAGCCCTGAGATAGCGTTTAACCTATTGTAGACTTCAGTATATATCGAGCAGTCATATGTACTCTCCACAAACACTTGCCGTCTATTTTCGGGAGAGATTGATATGTGATTTATACCTTCAAGAAGTTGCGTAATTGCGTAATCTTTATCCACATCCTTGAGTGCACCTTCACTCATAATTGCCAAAGCCGCATCATCGGGAGCAAGAGCAACTGTTGTCGGAGAGTGCGTAGTGAGCACTACGACAGTGTCGAAATTTTTCACAACAGCCTCTAGCACCGTGTAAAGATTTTTCGCCATCTTTGGATGCAAAAATACATCTGGCTCGTCCAGCAAAAGGAGTGTTGGCGGCAACTGCCCGCTATTCTTCGAATAGAGCATATTAAACATAACTAGAGCCATCCACATGAGTGTTTGCTCGCCTGCGGACAAATCAATAGCAACTACCGGACGTCCCGTGCGCACTTCCTCTAGAACCGCGCTATAGTCGTAGGAAAACGAATTTACATCAGGAGTCTGAAATCTGAACTTCCCTCCTAGAGACGCATCCAGCACTCTATTCATTAATTCCCAAGGTGCTTCCCCAAAAAAGCTGACAATATCTTCCTGAGCCACAAAAGCCAAATCAGCCCCAAATTTTTCATTTCGCCACTGATTAAACAAACTATTGTGAGTCTGCTTTATATAAATATTACAGGTTGCTGCAAATGCATTAACACCTGCGAACACTTGAGTGGAGCCTTTAAAATTTAGTCGAACATCTTCCTCCGTAATTTTCGCCAAGGGCTTTTTAAACTCTCGAGAAATAAATGCGCACAATGAATGCAACTCGGCATAATTCAAACCCCGAACATGCCCTCCCCGAACATTGTAATGAGCATTATTATTCGCCGCATTAAACTCGACACTAAACAAATCTCGATTCTGCTTAAAATAAGCCAGTGTCTGCGTCAAACCTGTCTGATAATTACCCTCATCAAAGCCACCTTCAAACTGCGGCCTCATCGACTCAGAAGCAAGCGAAACCATGTCTTTTGTCTCTACTACATTATTGTTTTTAGCGAATACAATCCCACCTCCGGCTACCCCCTTTAATGTTCGAGTCTTTCCTACACCATTAACACCTGTAACAACTAAAATTTTCTTATCAAACGTAAAATCAACAAGAAGCGGCATTTCAGGTAGAGACTTATTCGCTAAAAACTTAAACATATCTGACGTCCTTGCGCTTATTTTGATCTTCAAGATATCAATCATAGCTTGCCTCAACCCCTATAAGACACGCTAGACACAACTCCAAGAGACTATCGTGCAACATCAGAGTCCGGTTCTAAAGACTTCCAGCGCACGACCTCCTCTCCAAGCCACTCATTGACCTGCTGCAGACGCGCCTGAATCGGCTCCAGCTCATTCATTGCCCAAATCAGGGCTGCTTCCTTAATCGATCCGAACCCGCCCGCGTTCTGAGGCACGATACCCATCAACTGCGGCGGAATGCGCAAAGCAGCCAGCATGTCGTCACGGCTGATGTTTTTGATCGAGCCGAACTCATCCTTCGCCGCCACCTCACTGACCGGTATCAACTGGATGCCGTCCTTCTTGCCACCTGGTGCGTACATGAACAGGTTGCGAAAGTTTCCCGGCCCCTTCGCTGACTTGAGCGCCGACCGCAACGCCGCAACATCGGTTTCGTTCTGCGCTGTATCCGTCATGTACATGATGAAACCGGCATGGCTGCCGTTGTTGTAGTACTTGCGGCGGAACAGGGTGGCAGACTCGTTGAGCAACGCGCTCTGCAAGGCGGGCAACCACTCCGGCAACCCGTAGATCTCCTGGTTGATGTCGGCCTCGCGCAGGTGGCAGATCGTGCCCTTCTTGAATTCGTGCTCATCCCGCCAGCCCCGCACCTGGTAGTAGGTCTCCAGATCCGCACCCCGACGCATGTATTTACCCAGCGCAGGCTGCAGGCCCAGTGCGGCGCCCAGTATGTTTTCGCGCTTTTCCAGGTAGGCATTGCCGCACCACAACCAGTCCAGGGCGAATTGCTCGAAGGTCTGCCGCGACAGCAATTTGTGAGGGATGAAGGTGCGAGCCAGCATGTTGCGCTTGAAGTTGAGGCCCGACTGCAGGAACACACTCGCCCTGGATGACTTGGCCAGGCCATCCAGCGACATCGGCGGCTCGTACCAACGCCCATTCAGCCAGCATTCCAGGTAGTCGAGAATGCCCCGCTCATCGAGCACAGGGGTCGGATCACCAAAGGTGAAGGCTTCCATGCGTCCGCCAGTGGGGGGCAGCAATTCGCCCTCGACAACGGGTTGGGTCGGTGCCGACAGTTGCCGGGAGTTGCCTCGACGTTTGCTCATCAATAAATCTCCATGAACCCGGTATTGACGGCGGTCTGCCCTTCAAGCGGTTCGTTCTGCAGTGCGTGGAATAGCGCCCAAGCCAGGTCGGCATGGCCGGTTTCGTCGTTGCGCCCAGCGGTGTAGGTGAATTGCCGACCGCTGGCGGTGATGGTTTTGCGGATGGCCATCAGCGATTCGGCCATGTCGGTCCAGCCGGCGTCGAATTCGAGCCGCCCTTTGTGAATCACGTCGTAGGCCTTTAGCACCAGGCGGGTTTTCACCTCCGGCGAATAACTGAAGGTCACCACGTTCGGGAAGAACTGGCGCACCAGCTGCGCCACGCCCGAGCCCATGCCGGTGATGTCGTTGCCGATGTAGGTCACCCAGTAACGCATCGTCACCTAGCGGATGGCCTCGGCTTGCGCGGCAAAGTCCATACCGCGGAACTGATGCCGCTCGAGCACGCGGAACTTGCCGCCCGGGACCATTGGCGGGGTCACCACCAGGCCCGAGCTGTCGCCGGTTTCCGCCGGGGCGTAGCCCACCCAAACCTGCCGATCTGCAAACGGCCGCGCGGCGAACGGCTTGTAGTCCTCCGACCACTCCACCCAACTGTCGACCATGCAGGGCTGCAACACGTTGAGCGGGAAGATGCTTGCGCCGTCGTCGACGAACTGGCACATGAGCAGGTTGGCGAAGGCGTCTGCGTTGTACTCCAGCCGCAGCTCTTCAAGATCGAAGAGATCACAGCCGCGCTGCTCGGCATCGAGGATGGTGACGATCTGGCGCCAGATGCGGTCCTCGCACAGTCGGCCCTGCTGCAGGTTGTCGTGGGACACGTCTAATGTGAGCCATTGCGCCGCCGGTTTACCCTTGTTGAAGCGCTCGCCGGTCCAGAATGTGTAGGCCTCATGGGCCATGCTCGACGGTGTTGAAAAGTAGGTGCGCCGGTATTGCTTCTACATCGCCATGCCGCTGGCGACTTTGTTCAGTTCGTTGAACTTGAACGTCCAGAAGAATTCGTCGAAGTAGAAATTACCGTGAGGGGGATTTGATCTGGCAAGGGAGAAAGCCCGGATCGACAAAGCCGACTTCCAAATGCGCGATTTGCGGGCAAAAGCAGCTACTGATAAGGAAGAGTCGACCGGCAACATTCAAGAGGCGACGGACCAACTGGGTCACACCACCGTCGTGATGACCGAGCATTACATCCGTAATCGAAAAGGTAAGAAAGTGACGTCGACAAAATAGGAATTGCGGCAAGATTCAAAAATTGCGGCAATAAAAACTAAGGGCCTGCATGAGGTATCTCACGCAAGCCCTTGATATTCATGGTGCCCGAAGCCGGAATCGAACCGGCACGCCCTTACGAGCGGGGGATTTTAAGTCCCATGCGTCTACCAGTTTCGCCATTCGGGCGGTAGCGCGGTGAAGCGTCCAGGTTCTGTCAAATAACGATCTGGCAGTTCTGACGCTTGTGCAGCAAAGGTGGAAATATATACATCCCGCCCCGGCGAAGCAAGTTCGCAAATACCCTTTTCAAGACTAAATCTTGCAGGCTACTGCAAATAAAAAAGCTCCGTAAATCATAGATCTACGGAGCTCGTTTATTAGTGGAGGCCGAGGTCGGAATCGAACCGGCGTAGGCGGATTTGCAATCCGCTGCATAACCATTTTGCTACTCGGCCTCAAAACATTTGGTGTCTAGTAGCACAACATCAAATGCGTACAAACTTGGAGCGGGAAACGAGACTCGAACTCGCGACCCCGACCTTGGCAAGGTCGTGCTCTACCAACTGAGCTATTCCCGCGTCTTGGTGTGGCGCATTCTATAGAATCCAGAAGCCCCGTCAACCCTTTGATTCAAAAAAGTTTTATTTCTTTTCAACGTCGGTCTTCAGATGTGGCCAGGCAGCCCGCAAGTACTGGACCATCGACCACAAAGTCAGGCCAGCCGATACCATCAGCAACGTATAACCCAGCAAGACCCAGAAACTGAAATCCTTGGGATTGGCCAGCAGGATTACCAGCGCCAGCATTTGCGCGGCAGTTTTCCATTTGCCCAGGTTCGATACGGCGACGTGGGCACGAGCGCCCAGTTCGGCCATCCATTCGCGCAGCGCCGAGACGACAATCTCGCGACCGATGATCACGGCAGCAGGCAGCGTGAGCCACAGGTTTCCGTGTTCCTGCACCAACAGCACCAGTGCAACCGCAACCATCAGCTTGTCGGCAACCGGATCGAGGAAAGCCCCGAACGGTGTGCTTTGTTCCAGACGGCGGGCCAGGTACCCGTCCAGCCAGTCGGTGGCGGCAGCGAATGCGAAGACCGAGGCGGAGGCCAGGTAGCTCCATTGGTAAGGCAGGTAGAACAGTAAAATGAAGATCGGTATGAGCAGAACGCGTAGAACGGTAATCAGATTAGGGATATTCATCGGCACAACTGGCTACGAGGTGAGGGGGCATTCTACTCGCTGTGCAGATTTGCATAAATCAACTCTGCGAGCTTTTTACTGATCCCGGGGGCTTTGGCAATTTCTTCGATGCTTGCACGAGACAGCTCCTGCAATCCACCAAAATGTTTCAACAAATCCCGCCGACGTGTTGGTCCGACGCCAGCGACGCCCTCCAGTGTAGACGTCCGACGGGTTTTTCCACGCCGGGCGCGGTGCCCGGTGATGGCAAATCGGTGGGCTTCGTCGCGAATCTGCTGGATCAGGTGCAACGCGGGAGAATCGCCGCGCAAGGTGAACTCATGTGCAGCGTCGTTCAGGTACAGGGTTTCGAAACCGGCCTTGCGTGTTGCGCCTTTTGCGACGCCGAGCAGAATCAAATCAGGCACGGCCAATTCATCGAGCACGTCGCGGGCCATGGACAACTGGCCTTTACCGCCATCCACCAACAGGATATCCGGCAGTTTGCCCTCCCCGTCCTTCAGCTTGCTGAAGCGTCGGGTCAACGCCTGATGCATCGCCGCGTAGTCATCGCCGGCCGTAACGCCCTCGATGTTATACCGGCGGTAATCGGATTTGATCGGGCCTTCGGGGCCGAAGACCACGCAGGACGCCACCGTCGCCTCGCCACTGGAATGACTGATGTCGTAGCATTCCAGTCGTTGTGGAGGCTCATCGAGCTTCAGCACTTGCGCCAGCGCATCGAAGCGTTCCGTAATGTGCTGACGATTCGCCAGGCGCGCACTCAGTGCCTGCTCGGCATTGGTCACCGCCAATTGTTGCCAGCGCGCCCGCGTACCACGCACACGATGGCTGATGGTCAGTTCACGACCGCGCAACTCGTCGATGGCCGCGATCAGAGTGGGAAAGTCATCGTGGACCACGTTGACGATCAGTTCACTTGGCAAGTCGCGCTCAGGACTGCTGATGAAGTACTGGCCGAGAAACGCGGCCATGACTTCGCTGACGTCTTCTTCAATACCAACCTGGGGGAAGAAGTTCTTGCTTCCCAGTACCCGCCCGCCCCGCACGCTGATCAAGTGAACACAGGCACCGCCCGGGTTGACGAAGGCGGCAATCACATCGACGTCCCCGGTCCCGCCTTCCATGCTCTGCTGATCCTGAACCCGGCGCAGTAACGCAATCTGGTCCCGCAACTCGGCTGCTCGTTCGAACTCGAGATTGATCGCCGCCTCTTCCATCCCGGCGGACAACTCGTCTGTCAGAGCATTGCTGCGCCCCTCAAGAAACATCACCGAGTGGCGCACATCTTCGGCGTACACCTGGGGCTCCACCAGCCCGACGCAGGGCGCCTTGCAGCGCTTAATCTGGTATTGCAGGCAAGGACGGGTGCGGTTCTTGTAAAAACTGTCTTCACATTGCCGAACGAAAAACGTCTTTTGCAGCAGGCTCAGGCTTTCGCGAATCGCGCCAGCACTCGGGTAAGGACCGAAATATTTACCCTTGGCCTTTTTCGCGCCGCGATGAATGCTCAGTCGCGGAAACTCTCCATCGGAGAGAAAGACATAGGGGTAGGATTTATCGTCGCGCAGCAGGATGTTGTAGGGCGGGCGCCATTCCTTGATCAGCGTCTGCTCAAGCAGCAAGGCTTCGGTTTMGTTGGCCGTGATCGTCGTTTCGATCTGGGCGATACGCGCTACCAGTGCGGCGGTCTTGGGGGCGAGCCCGGTCTTGCGAAAGTAGCTCGACAGGCGATTCTTGAGGTTCTTTGCCTTGCCGACGTAGAGCAACCGCGCTTCGCTGTCGAACATGCGGTACACGCCGGGGCGCCCGCTAACGGTCGACAGAAAGGCGCTCGGATCAAAGGTGTCGTTCATTTTCAGAGGCTGGCGTCGACCATACCGTGACGAACCGCCAACAGCGTCAATTCGACATCACTGCTGATCGAAAGCTTTTCGAAGATGCGGTAACGGTAGGTGTTCACGGTTTTCGGGGACAGGCACAACTTATCGGAAATAATCTGTACTTTCTGGCAGCCGACGATCATCAGCGCGATCTGGATTTCCCGCTCCGACAAGGCATCGAAAGGCGAATCGTTGGTGGGCTGGAAGGACTTGATCGCCAGCTGCTGGGCAATTTGCGGGCTGATGTAGCGTTGTCCGGCGAATACCAGGCGGATGGCCTGGACCATTTCCGGCAAACCTGCCCCTTTGGTCAGGTACCCTGCCGCCCCTGCTTGCAACAGCCGCGTAGGAAACGGGTCCTCTTCACAGACTGTCACCGCGACGACTTTGATATCCGGATGACTGCGCAATAATTTGCGAGTGGCTTCAAGACCGCCGATACCCGGCATCTTGACGTCCATCAGCACCACATCGGGTTTCAGCTCACGCGCCTTGAGCAGGGATTCCTCTCCCGACTCGGCCTGGCCGACTACTTGCAGGCCATCGATGTCAGCCAGCATTCGTGTAATGCCTGTACGAACGAGATCATGGTCATCGACAACTAGCACCCTAATCAAGCAGACACCTCGCGATATGGTCTTATTGGATTACCAGACACCTTAGCAAAAAAGCATCTGGCAGACCTAGCGGAAAGCGTCAGATTAAAAGTTTCAATTCATCTTGAAAGGGCTGTTGCAGGCGTGTTGCAGCAATCCCGATCGGAAATACCCAGCTGCATCCTCAAGAAACATTCGTCCTTGCCCACCACCCTTAATCCCTTGCGCTCGTACAACGCTTGCGCCGGGTTGTTTTCGAAAACCGTCAGGCGCAACGCCGGACGCCGCTCCTGGCACGCCAGAGCCAGCACCTGATCGATCGCCCAGGCTCCAGTGCCCTGCCCACGAAACGCTTCGACAATATGCAATTCGCGGATGTACAAGGCTCTGGCATCACGACTCAGACTGACATAACCCACGACATTTTCGCCGCATACGATCAACCGGTTGTCGCGCCCTGCCCAGGCCACATCAAACGCCTCGTCCTGCCACAGCAGATCATGCTCAATGTAGTAGCGCAGCATGCCTCTACAGGTCAGTTCGCGGGCGAAATTCAGGTCATCCAGTGTTGCCGGACGCCATTGGCATTCCATCATTCCAACCCCACTGCGAGGGACAGTACCGTCATGGTGCGTCCTTGTGACGATGTGTTTTTTTTTGAGGCGCTGAGTGTGTCACAACCTTCGGGGCACTCAAGCGATAGAAAGCGTGGTCGTTGGCCAATAGCATTTTCTGATTGAATCTGCGTACCGGCCTCTAGTAAGCTCGACCCATCCATCGGAGACAGACCATGTTCAGCACCCTCTTACAGCTTCGTACCGCCAGCGCCCCGCGCTCGGTTGCGGCTGCCCGGGTGAACGTCGGTTGTGCTCCGGTCAGCTTTTATTTTGGGTATTGGTTTAGCCACTGGCGCGCCTGATACCCACACGGCGCCCACTTTAAACGGGTCGCCACCAGAGAATTCTCAACCCCCGGTCGGCCTCCCGACCGGGGGTTTTGTTTTTTCAGTCCCAACACTTTTAGCGACACACCAGACATTTAGGGGATTCAGCACATGAACTACGCCACTTATTACCGTCACGACAGTTTTACCGCCTGGCGATTTACCACCCTCCGCTCGGGACAGCCTGCCGCCTCCGATCGGTCACCCACAGGTGGCAAGCACACACACGCAGCCAATCCGGCCAATTGTCGAACACCCCAGTAGGGCCGAGCGCGCGGGCACGAACCCGCCACCTGCCCAGGAAGCCTTGAATATGAATTCGTCCGTCTGCGCACTGCCGCTGTCCACCATGAGCCCTGCCAATGAAGCGCTGACCCTGCGTCTGCCCAGTTCATTGCAACTCAAACAGCAATTACCCCTCAGCAACGTCCTGACCCAGCAAGTTGCCGCCCACCGTCAGGCGGTTCGCGCGATCCTCAACGGTGAAGATTCCCGTCTGCTGGTCATCGTCGGCCCCTGCTCGATACACGATCCGAAATCAGCCCTCGAATACGCCGACAACCTTGCCCGCCTCGCCGCCGAAGTCAGCGATCAAATGTTGCTGGTGATGCGTGCCTACGTCGAAAAACCCCGTACCACGGTTGGCTGGAAAGGCCTGGCCTACGACCCGCACCTCGATGGCAGCGATGACATGGCCGGTGGCCTGACGCTGTCACGTGAGTTGATGCGCGAGATGCTCCGCCTGGGCTTGCCCGTGGCCACCGAACTGCTGCAACCGATGGCCGCCGGTTACTTCGACGACCTGCTGAGTTGGGTGGCAATTGGTGCACGCACGACGGAGTCGCAGATCCATCGGGAAATGGCCAGCGGCCTGGGCATGCCTGTAGGGTTCAAGAACGGGACTGACGGTGGTGTCGGTGTCGCCAGCGACGCCATGCGCTCCGCGGCTCACCCCCATCGCCATTTCGGTGTCGATAGCCAAGGACATCCGGCGATCATTCAAACACCGGGCAATGCGGACACTCACCTGGTATTGCGCGGCGGCCATCGCGGGCCGAACTACGACGGCGCCAGCGTTGCCCAGGTGAACAGCGACCTGACCAGGCTCAAGATTCCGGCTCGTATCATGGTCGATTGCAGTCACGCCAACAGCGGCAAAAACCCGTTGAACCAGCCAGCCGTGTTCAAGGATGTACTTGAACAACGCCTGCAAGGTGATCGTTCGCTGATCGGCATGATGATCGAGAGCCATTTGTTCGAGGGCTGCCAGCCGTTGAGTTCGTCATTGCAATACGGTGTGTCAGTGACCGATGGCTGTCTCGGCTGGACCGGGACAGAACGACTGTTGCTTGATGCGGCAGATCGGCTGCGGGCATCAAACAACGCCCGATAATTGGCATCATCCTTTCGCCCTCCGGCCTTCATGGGAAGACTGGAGGGCAAATGGCAATCAAAACCCCATCAGGGACTGCACTTGAACCCGTGTCACTGCGGATTGCTGGCGGGTGCCGTCAAGGTACTCGACTGAATAGGAAACACGGATCGCGCAATCTCGATGCTCCCTCCAGAACCGGTAGGGAACGATGAACACCAACGGCTCGCCCGCAGTGTCTCTGRTTATTTTGCGCTCGTTACAGTGATTGAATTTCTCCCCGTCGCATCTCAGGTAAATCAGTTCACCTTTATCAGCCCTGGGGTTTTCGATGACGACGGTCACGCCATCCTGTGCATCATGCAGATCCACACAACCTTCGTCGGCTTCCAGCACAGTGGGCCCTGGCAGTGGTCGCCGTTCCAGGATGTCAACCATCAGTGCCGTTACTTCAGAGTAACGAGGCCCCTGACCTGCTTGCTTGACGCAATAATCGATGGAAACGCAGGAGCCCAGATTCGGCGCAATGCACTGCGGGCTGACCCAAAACGAAAGTTCCTCCCCCACAGCGAAGGACTCGACCTTGAGTGCATCACTGAAACTTGCTTCGACCGAAACGCCCGCCCAGGTCAGCAACACCCAGTCGCCTGCCGCCATGCGTGCATAGGGTTTGATCGTAACGATCGCCCCTTCTTTCACCTGATCGGGATCAAGCGTTCTACCCACCGCATCGTTCACTGTCGCAGGCAACAGGTCGGATTGCCCATCACCCACATTCAATTGCAATCGATGGGAGCGCACGGGCTCGGCAAAACGGGTGCTTGTGAGTGAGTAACCGATTTCGAGTGAACCACCATCAAGCGTCGCAATATGTGCGCTACCCACGGCAAAGATCATGTCCTCGCCGACCCGGTCCTCACTGACATAACGCACTACCTGATGGTTGCGGGCGACGCCATCGGCATCCAGACCCGCCCAACTCAATAGCAATTTGTCGCCGCAGGTCATGCCCGGATAAGGCTGGACCCTGATGACGGCTTTTCTGTCAGAGGGGTTCAGAACGCCGTTTTCCGCCTGCTCAAGTATTGGAGGTGGTAATGGTTGCTGCGCGAGATTCAAGGTATCGGGTTCATAAACAGTCATTCATTCGCTCCAGTCCTTGAAATAAACACCGAACAGGTGGCCGGCTTTGGATGACGACTATTTAACCTCGCGGCAAGCAGCCGTGATGTCGGCCTCTCACCTCGTCTCGCTCGGAAAATCGATACATACGAAGTAGGTCTTTGATCAGCAGCAAGCTGATTGCCGTGAAAAGTCCTCAATTTATTCCGACTAAGGCCTCAGCCGCTCTTGAGCATTCGCACTTGTTCTATTCCTCTTTCCACAAGTTTCGGCGGACTTTTCATACATCGCGCCAACCTCGAGTGTTTTAGAGTGAAACGCCATGCAGTCCCAACGAACTTCTGTGCAAAGGTATGAACATGCAAAGGAATGCAAGCACTTGTTATCCAATACTGCTGGTCCACGGCCTTTTCGGCTTCGACAGAATCGGCAAGTTCGAACTCTTTCACGACATCAGGCAGGCGTTGAGGAACGCCGGAGCAAGGGTGTTCGTCCCCTACTTGTCGGCCATCCATGACAACGAGGTACGCGGTGACCAATTGCTCACACAGATCGAGCGGGTACTGGAAGGAACCGGTGCACGCAAAGTCAACCTCATAGGTCATAGCCAGGGCGCACTGACCGCACGTTATGCCGCAGCGATTGCGCCACACAGCGTGGCATCGGTGACTTCCGTCAGCGGTCCGAACCATGGCTCGGAACTGGCCGATTTCCTGCGCAAGGCATTGGCACCGGGCTGCCTGCCGGAACATGTGGCCGAGACGGTGGTGACCCTGTTCACCGACTTCCTCGCAACATTGAGCGACAACCAGTACCAACCGCAGAACGCCATTGCGGCCCTCAATGCCCTGACCACCGAAGGCGTAGGCGCATTCAACGACAAATACCCGCAAGGGCTGCCCACCATCTGGGGTGGCAAGGGGCGCGAACGGGTCAACGGTGTGCGTTACTACTCGTGGAGCGGCGTGCTGCAGTCGAATGTTCTTGAGGAAGGGCTCAATGGGTTCGATCCGCTCAACGCGTTCTGCCGGGCCCTTTCCGGTTATTTCGTCACGGAAAACGAGCAGAACGACGGGTTGGTCGGTCGCTTCAGTTCCCATCTGGGCACGGTTATCCGCTCCGACTATGCACTGGATCATCTGGACACCATTGGTCAACCGACCGGCCAGTTGCGCACAGGTGTCGACCCGATCGAACTGTATGTCCAGCATGCCGAACGCTTGAGAGACGCCGGCCTTTGAGGTGCCACCTGCCGTGATCCCGTGTGGAACGGAACTTTGAGGAGAAATAGCTCACGCAATCCGGTAGGCTCCGCACTTTATCGAGTATTGAAAGGAGTATTTTCCCATGGCTAAAGCCACTGCCCGTCACATCCTTGTTGCCTCGCAAGACAAGTGCACCGAACTCAAGGCCCAAATCGAGGCTGGTGCCGATTTCGCCGAAGTTGCCAAGGCAAACTCCACCTGCCCTTCCAGCCGCCAGGGCGGTGACCTGGGTTCGTTCGGCCCGGGCCAGATGGTCAAGGAATTCGACACCGTGGTTTTCAGCGCACCAATCAACGTGGTCCAGGGCCCGGTCAAGACCCAGTTCGGTTTTCACCTGCTGGAAGTGACCAGCCGTCAGGACTGATCGACGCTTGAACTACTCTCACAACGGCCCGCCTTTTGGTGGGCCGTTGTGTTTCAGGTGCGTAATTCGGCTGGCGAGGGACGCGCCGCTAGCGTACAAATTGTCGTTAACGACCACCCGGCTCCAAGGCTGACAATGCGACTGGCTTTCCCTACCTTATTATTCACTGCCGTGGCCCTGCTGATGGGTGCCGCCGGTGTGAATGCTGAATCGCAGCATGCGTTGACCGTTTATGGCGAACCGGCGAAATACCCTGCCGGCTTCAGCCATTTCGCCTACACCAATCCGCAGGCCCCCAAGGGCGGCACGATGCGGCGCTCCGCGATCGAAATCGGTCAGTTCGACCATGTTTTGCCTTATATCGACAAAGGCATCGGCGTCACGCAGATCGACGGCCTGCTCTATTCACCACTGGCCCAGCGCTCGCTGGACGAACCGTACACCGTGTACGGCCTGGTGGCTGAAAAGATGGAACGCGCCGAAGACGGCCTGTCCCTGCGTTTTTACCTCAATCCCAAGGCGCGTTTTGCCGATGGCAAACCGATTACCGCCGAAGACGTGCGTTACACCTTCGACCTGCTGATGACCCAGGGCAGCCTGCGTTACCGTACCCAGTTCGCCGACGTCAAAAATGTCGAAGTGGAATCGCCACTGACCGTGCGCTTTGATTTCAAGAACAACGAAAATCACACCCTGCCCCTGGATATCGCAACCTTGCCGGTGTTTCCCGAACACTGGTGGAAGAGCCGCGATTTCGCCAGTGGCGGCGGCTATGAAGCGCCGCTGGGCAGCGGCCCCTATAAAGTCGGCAAGATCGACTCCGGACGCAGCATCACCTTCGAGCGCAATCCCGATTGGTGGGGCAAGGACCTGCCGGTCAGTCGTGGCCTGTACAACTTCGATCACTTAAGCATCGAATACTTCGGCGATACCGACGTGGCGCGCCAGGTGCTGCGCGGTGGCGCCTATGACTACAACCGGGAATTTTCCGCCACCGCTTACTCCATCGGCTACGACAGCCCGGCCCTGAGCGACGGTCGCCTGCAAAAAGCCCACCTCGCCACCGCGGCACCGCAGCCGGCCCAGGGTTTTGTGTTCAATCTGCAAAAGCCCATGTTCCAGGACCGTCGCGTGCGCCAGGCGCTGGCGATGCTGTGGGACTTCGAGTGGAGCAACCGGCAGATGATGCGTGACATGTACATCCGCCAGCAGAGCTTTTTCTCCAATACCGATCTTGCGGCCCGACAACTGCCGGATGCGGGTGAGCTGGCGATTCTCGAACCGCTGCGCGGGAAGATTCCCGACGAAGTCTTCACCAAGGTGTTCGAAGCGCCGAAGACCGATGGCAGCGGCGTGATCCGCGACAAGCAACTGCAAGCCCTGGACTTGCTCGAACAGGCCGGCTGGAAACCCGATGGCGACCAACTGGTCAATGCCGACGGCGAGCCGTTGAGCTTCACGTTCCTGATCAGCCAAAACGGCATGGACCGTCTGCTGTTGCCCTATAAACGCACGTTGAAACAGATCGGCATCGACCTGAACATCCGCCGCATCGACTCCTCCCAGTACGTCAATCGCCTGATGAGCCGCGACTACGACTTGATCGTCACCGGCTACCCGGTCACCACATCTCCGGGAAACGAACTGCTCAATTATTTCGGTTCGGCGGCGGCCACCGACCCGGGATCAAACAACTACATGGTGTTGAAGAACCCGGCAGTGGACACCCTGATCACCGGGCTGATCCATGCCAATACCCAGGCTGACATGCTGCATTACGCTCATGCCCTGGACCGGGTGCTGCAATGGAATTACTACTGGATTCCCAACTATTACCCGCCAGGCACCTCGACGGTCTGGTGGAATCGCTTTGGCATCCCGAACGTGCAGGCGAGCAATGACGAAGCCATCGAGAGCTGGTGGGAGATGAGCACCACGCCATTGACCAACCAACAGATGACGGCCGAGCGTATCAGCCGTGGCAAACCCGGAGGGCCGCACTGATGTGGGCTTACATATTGCGGCGCCTGCTGCTGATCATTCCGACGCTGGTGATCATTCTTCTGGTCAACTTTGTCATCGTCCAGGCCGCACCGGGCGGGCCGGTCGAACAGGCCATCGCACACCTGCAAGGCATTGGCGGCGCAGCAGTTGGCGGCGGCGGTTCCGGCGAAGCCATGAGTGGCAAGTCCAGGGCCAGTCGCGGGCTCGATCCGCAGCTGATCAAGGACATTGAAAAACAGTACGGCTTCGATAAACCGGCACACGAACGCCTCTGGCTGATGCTCACCAGCTACGCACGCCTGGACTTCGGCAAGAGCTTCTTTCGCGGCGCCACCGTCACCGACCTGATCCTCGAAAAAATGCCCGTGACCATTTCCCTCGGGCTCTGGGCGACGCTAATCACCTATCTGGTGTCGATTCCCCTGGGCATCCGCAAGGCCKTGCACCATGGCAGCCAATTCGACATCTGGAGCAGTACCGCGATCATCATCGGCTATGCCATGCCGGCGTTCCTGTTTGCGATGTTCCTGATCGTGGTCTTTGCCGGTGGCACTTCGCTGAACTGGTTCCCGGTTCGCGGACTGGTCTCGGACAACTTCGACTCGCTGTCGACCCTGGGCAAAGTGGCTGACTACTTCTGGCATCTGGTGTTGCCGGTGACCTCGCTGGTAATCGGCGGCTTCGCCACGCTGACCATCCTGACCAAGAACTCCTTCCTCAATGAAATCACCCGCCAGTACGTGGTCACCGCCAGGGCCAAGGGTTTGAGTGAACGGCGGGTACTGTATGGACACGTGTTCCGCAATGCCATGCTGTTGGTGGTATCAGGCATTCCCCAAGCGTTTATCAGTGTATTTTTTGCCGGCTCCCTGCTGATCGAGGTGATCTTCTCCCTCGACGGCCTGGGCCGCATGAGTTACGAAGCGGCGGTATCCCGGGACTATCCGGTGGTGTTCGGCTCGCTGTTCATCTTCACCCTGTTCGGCCTTTTGATAAAACTGGTCGGCGACCTCTGCTACACCCTGGTCGACCCGCGTATCGACTTTGCCGCGAGGAACGCCTGATGTTCAAGCTTTCACCGCTGGCGCGCCGGCGCTTCGATCGTTTCAAGAAAAACCGTCGGGGCTGGTGGTCGCTCTGGCTGTTCATCGGCCTGTTCTTGATGACCCTGGGCGGCGAACTGATCGCCAACGACAAACCGCTGATGGTCAGCTATCAAGGCCAGTGGTACTTTCCGGTCTTCAAGCGCCACACCGAACAGGAATTCGGCGGGCAGCTGCCATTTCAGGCCGACTACCGCAGCGACTACGTGCAGAAGCTGATCGAGAAGGACGGTGGCTGGTTGCTGTTTCCACCGATTCCGTTCAGTGACGACACGCCCAACTATGACCTGGACAAACCCGCCCCCAGCCCGCCCTCCAGCGTCAATTGGCTGGGCACCGACGACCAGGCACGGGACGTTCTGGCCCGGGTGATCTTCGGTGCCCGGGTGTCGATCCTGTTTGCCTTGATGCTAACGTTTGTCAGTGCCCTGATCGGCATCGCGGCCGGCGCCTTGCAAGGCTATTACGGCGGCTGGGTGGATTTGCTCGGCCAGCGCCTGCTGGAGGTGTGGTCCGGGTTGCCGGTGCTGTACCTGCTGATCATTCTGTCGGGCTTCGTCGAACCGAATTTCTGGTGGCTGCTGGGCATCATGGCGCTGTTTTCATGGCTGGCCCTGGTGGACGTGGTGCGTGCCGAGTTCCTGCGCGGGCGCAACCTGGAGTACGTCAAGGCCGCGCGCGCGCTGGGCCTGACCGACCGCAAAGTCATCGTGCGGCACATTCTGCCCAACGCCATGAACGCGACCTTGAGCTACCTGCCATTCATTCTCACCGGGGCGATTTCCACCCTGACGGCACTGGACTTCCTCGGTTTCGGCATGCCTGCCGGCAGCGCGTCCCTGGGTGAACTGATCGGCCAGGGCAAGCAAAACCTGCAAGCGCCGTGGCTGGGCCTGACGGCGTTTTTCACCCTGGCGCTGATTCTTTCTTTACTGGTGTTTATCGGCGAGGCGTTGCGAGACGCCTTCGATCCGAGATCTTGATACGGACGGCTGATATGACCAACCTGATCGAAATCCGTGACCTCAGCGTGGCCTTCAGCGGCCAGACCGTGGTGCGCAATCTGTGCCTGGACATCCGTCCCGGCGAATGCCTGGCGCTGGTGGGCGAATCGGGTTCGGGCAAGTCGGTGACGGCCCACTCGATCCTGCAATTGCTGCCGCAAACCGATACCGAGACAACGGGCAGCATTCGCTATCGCGGCCAGGAACTGGTAGGCGCCGATGCTGGCAAGTTGCGACAACTGCGCGGCAATCGCGTCGCGATGATCTTCCAGGAGCCGATGACCTCCCTCAACCCGCTGCACAGCATTGAAAAGCAGATCGGCGAAACGCTGCTGGTGCACAAAGGCCTGGCGGGCAAGGCGGCGCAAGAGCGGATTGTTGAATTGCTGCACCTGGTGGGCATCCAGAAACCCGAGGAACGCCTCAAGGCCTATCCCCATCAATTGTCCGGCGGGCAGCGCCAGCGGGTGATGATCGCCATGGCCCTGGCCTGCGAACCGGAACTGCTGATCGCCGACGAACCGACCACTGCGCTGGATGTGACGGTGCAGCGCAAGATCCTGCTGCTGCTCAAATCCCTGCAACAACGGCTGGGCATGTCGCTGCTGCTGATCAGTCATGACCTCAATCTGGTACGCAGCATCGCCCAGCGCGTGTGCGTAATGAAGGCTGGGGAAATCGTCGAGCAGGCACCTTGCGAAATCCTTTTCACCGAACCGAAGCACCCTTACAGCTGCGTATTGCTGCACGCCGAACCCGAGGGCGAAGCCTTGCCCCGGGACGAGCGCGAAAACGTACTGGAGGTGGACAATCTGCAGGTGCGGTTTCCCGTCGGTGGTGGCCTGTTTCAACGCAAAACCTGGCTGCGCGCCGTCGATGGCATCAGCCTGAATATTCAGCGCGGCAAAACCCTGGGCATCGTCGGTGAGTCCGGTTCCGGCAAGTCCACGCTCGGTCAGGCGATTCTGCGTTTGCTCGACTCCGAAGGCAGCATCCGCTTTCAGGGCCAGGCGCTGGACGACCTGACGCAAAAACAGCTGCGACCGTGGCGCAAGAAGATGCAGGTGGTGTTCCAGGACCCTTTCGGCAGCCTCAGCCCAAGGATGTCCGTGGCACAAATCATCAGCGAAGGCCTGGAAGTGCACAGCCAGCTGAGCCCTGAAGAGTGCAATGCCGAAGTGATCCGGGCACTGAGCGAAGTCGGCCTCGACCCGCAAAGTCGCCATCGCTATCCCCACGAGTTCTCCGGGGGGCAGCGCCAGCGCATCGCCATCGCCCGGGCACTGGTGCTGAAGCCGGCGCTGATCCTGCTCGACGAACCGACCTCTGCGCTCGACCGCACGGTACAGAAACAGGTGGTCGCCCTGCTCCGCCAGCTTCAGGAAAAACACGGTTTGACCTACCTGTTCATCAGCCATGACCTGGCGGTGGTGCGCGCCCTGGCCCACGACATGATCGTGATCAAGGATGGCAAAGTGGTGGAACGCGGCGCCAGCCATGAGGTGTTTGACTCGCCGCAGCATCCGTACACCAAGGAGCTGTTGGCGGCGGCGATGTTGGGGCAGGCATAATCGGTTGCATGAAGTTGGACCGAGCCGCGGCCATCGCGAGCAGGCTCGCTCCTACAGTTGATCTGTGTCGTACACAAATCCCCTGTAGGAGCGAGCCTGCTCGCGAAGAGGCCGGCACAGGCAATACACAACCAGGATCAGTACCCATGAACACCACCGAAAGCCTCAAGGACTACCAGCGTGTTCGCCTGCTGGCGATCCGCTCGTTGTTCGAGATCATCGAGCAGTCGAGCGAGGGCACGGTGATTGTCGACCGCGATGCCAACATCGTCTGGATGAATGAACGCTATGCCCGGCGCTTTGGCCTGCAATCGGCGGAAGTTGCAATCGGCAAGCCCTGCGAAAGCGTGATCCCCGGCAGCCTGTTGCGTGAAGTGGTGCGCAGCGGCCGGCCGATTTTGCTGGATATGCAAGACACCCCCAAAGAACCGCTGGTGGTCATGCGCCTGCCGATTCACGATGACGCCGGCGTGGTGATCGGCGCCATCGGTTTCGCCCTGTTCGACGAATTGCGCAGCCTGTCGCCGATGCTCAAGCGCTACATGAGCATGCAGGAAGAACTGGCCTCCACCCGCTCGCTGCTGCGGGCGCGGCAGACCAGATACAACTTCGCCCATTTCATCGGCACCAGCGCCGCCAGCCTGGAAGTCAAACGCCGCGCCCGGCGCAGTGCGAGTACCGAATCGCCGGTGCTGTTGCTTGGTGAAACCGGCACCGGCAAGGAATTGCTGGCCCAGGCGATCCACAATGCCTCGCCCCGGGCGCACAAGGCGTTTGTCAGTGTCAACAGCGCGGCGATTCCCGAATCGCTGCTGGAAGCCGAGTTCTTCGGCACAGCCCCTGGCGCATTTACCGGTGCCGACCGCAAGGGCCGCGCCGGCAAATTGCAGATCGCCCAAGGCGGCACACTGTTCCTCGACGAAATCGGCGACATGCCGCTGCCCCTGCAAAGCAAACTGTTGCGGGTGTTGCAGGAAAAGGAATTCGAGCCGGTGGGCTCCAACGAAGTGATCCAGAGCGATGTGCGGGTGATCGCCGCGACCTCAACGGACCTCGAGGCTGCCATCAAACGCGGCGAATTCCGCGCCGATTTGTACTACCGCCTCAATGTGCTGCCGATCCAGGTTCCACCCCTGCGCGATCGCCTGGATGACGTGCCGGCGCTCAGTGAAGCGATTCTTGAGGAACTGCGCAGCCAGCATGAACTGCACCACGAGGCCCTGGAACTGTTGGGACAACACGCCTGGCCGGGGAACATCCGCGAACTGCGCAATGTGCTGGAGCGGGCCGCGCTGCTCAGTGATGACTTGCGCCTGACGGCGGCGGACATCCGCGCGGCGATTGGTACGTTCACCCAGGTGGAGCGCGTGGCGCTCTTGACCATCGAGCCGCTTGCCCATGAAACGTTCAGTGCGGCGCGGGAGCGATTTGACCGGCAATTGATTGAAACCACCCTTGCGCAATGCGGGGGCAAGGTGGTTGATGCGGCGGCGCGGCTGGGGCTTGGACGGTCGACGCTGTACAAGAAGATGGTGGCGCTGGGGATAGCAGAGTCTCCATAAAGAGACATACATCTCCATTGATAGACAATTCATCGCGAGCAAGCTCGCTCCCACAGTAGACCGTGTTCTCCCGACTTACTCCGTCCCCCTGTGGGAGCGAGCTTGCTCGCGATGAGGCCAGCACTATCGCCAGAAGTCTCCAGTTAGAGACAAATCATTCGAATCCAGCCCATAGAAATAAAATATATTCTTATATTTCAACAACTTAACAAGATGGCACAAAACTAGCTATACGCCTCTCCTACCAGGCTTCACCCAACAAAAATAACAACCCAGGAGAGACACACCATGAGTGTGATCATTGCCTTGGCAGCCCTCGCGCTGCTGATGCTGGCTGCCTACCGTGGCTACAGCGTTATCCTTTTTGCCCCGATTGCCGCTCTCGGCGCTGTCCTGCTGACTGACCCGTCTGCCGTCGCCCCCGCTTTCACCGGGGTGTTCATGGAAAAAATGGTCGGTTTCATCAAACTGTATTTCCCGGTATTCCTGCTCGGCGCGGTGTTCGGCAAGCTGATCGAACTGTCCGGTTTTTCGCGCTCCATCGTCGCGGCGGCGATTCGCCTGCTCGGCACCCGCCAGGCGATGCTGGTGATCGTGCTGGTCTGCGCCTTGCTGACCTATGGCGGCGTGTCGCTGTTTGTGGTGGTGTTCGCGGTCTATCCGTTTGCCGCCGAGATGTTCCGCCAAAGCAACATCCCCAAGCGCCTGATTCCGGCGACCATTGCCCTCGGTGCGTTCTCGTTCACCATGGACGCCCTGCCCGGCACGCCACAAATCCAGAACATCATCCCCAGCACGTTCTTCAACACCACCGCGTGGGCAGCGCCGTGGCTGGGCGTGATCGGCACGATCTTCGTGTTCTGTGCCGGCATGCTGTTTCTCCAGCGTCAGCGCAACAAGGCCCAGCGTGCCGGTGAAGGCTATGGTTCTGACCTGCGCAACGAGCCGGAAACCGCCGCCGATCTCAAGCTACCCAACCCGTGGCTCGCACTCTCGCCACTGCTCGCGGTGGGCATCATGAACCTGCTGTTCACCCACTGGATTCCGCAGGTGTATGGCAAGACCCACAGCCTCGCGCTGCCGGGCATGGCCGCGCCGGTGACCACGGAAATCGCCAAGCTCACGGCGATCTGGGCCGTACAGGCAGCCTTGCTGGTCGGCATCCTCATGGTGCTGGTGTTTGGCTACAAGGCGATCAGCCGCAAGCTCGCCGAAGGCAGTAAAAGCGCGGTGAGCGGTGCCTTGCTGGCGGCGATGAACACCGCCTCGGAATACGGTTTCGGCGCGGTGATCGCGTCCTTGCCGGGCTTTCTGGTGCTGGCCGACTGGCTCAAGAGCATCCCCAACCCACTGGTCAACGAAGCGATTACCGTGACCCTGCTGGCCGGCATCACCGGCTCCGCCTCGGGTGGCATGAGCATCGCGCTGGCGGCGATGTCCGAGCAGTTCATCAGTGCCGCCCATGCGGCGAACATTCCCCTGGAAGTGCTGCACCGGGTCGCAGCGATGGCCAGCGGCGGCATGGACACCCTGCCGCACAATGGCGCGGTGATTACCCTGTTGGCGGTCACAGGGCTAACCCACCGCGAGGCTTACAAAGACATTTTCTGTATTACGCTGATCAAGACCCTGGCGGTTTTCGTAGTGATCGGCACCTTCTACGCCACTGGCATTGTGTGAGGTATTCATGACGACTCTTTCGGGCAAGACCGCACTGGTCACCGGTTCCACCAGCGGTATCGGTTTGGGCATCGCCCTGAGCCTGGCCAAGGCTGGCGCCAACCTGATCCTCAACGGCTTCGGCGATGCATCCAGGGTGATTGCCGAAGTCGAACAGTTCGGCGGCAAGGTCGGCCATCACCCGGCCGATGTCAGCGATCCGGCACAAATTGCCGACATGATCGCCTACGCCGAGCGCGAGTTCGGCGGCGTCGACATTCTGGTCAACAACGCTGGCATTCAACACGTGGCAGCGGTGGATGAGTTTCCGGTAGAGCGCTGGGATTCGATCATCGCCATCAACCTGTCGTCGGTGTTTCACAGCACGCGGTTGAGCCTGCCGGGCATGCGCGCCAAGGGCTGGGGTCGGGTGATCAACATTGCTTCGGTGCATGGCCTGGTCGGCTCGGTGGGCAAGTCGGCCTATGTCGCCGCCAAGCACGGGGTGATCGGCTTGACCAAAGTGGTCGCGCTGGAAACCGCGACCACCCAGGTCACCTGCAATGCGATCTGCCCAGGCTGGGTATTGACGCCACTGGTGCAGAAGCAGATTGATGATCGTGCCGCCAGTGGGGTTGATCCGCAGCAGGCGCAGCATGATTTGCTCGCTGAAAAGCAGCCATCGCTGGAGTTCGTGACACCGCCGCAACTGGGTGAACTGGTGCTGTTCTTGTGTAGCGAAGCCGGCAGCCAGGTGCGTGGCGCGGCATGGAATGTTGATGGTGGGTGGTTGGCGCAGTGACTGACCGCTAAACCGCGTTATCGTTCTTCGCGAGCAGGCTCGCTCCCACATGGAAATGCGATCCCCTGTAGGAGCGAGCCTGCTCGCGATCGAGTGCACTGCACTCGCCAACAAGAAGAGGCAAACCATGTCCGACATCCTCTGGCAACCCGACGCCAAACGCATTGGCAAGACCCGCATGGAGGCCTTCCGGCGCTTCGTCAATCAGCGGCATCACCTCAAGATTGACGACTACCCTGACCTGCACCAATGGTCCATCGAGCAACGCCCGGACTTCTGGCAGGCCATCGTCGACTTCTTCGACATCCGCTTCCACGAGCAACCCGACGCGGTGCTGCTCGAAGGCCCGCAGATGCCCAGCGCCCAGTGGTTCCCCGGCGCAACGCTGAACTTTGCCGAACACCTGCTACAGCGTCGCGATGATGCGATCGCCGTGATAGCCGTTGGCGAAAACGGTCTGCGTGAACATTTGACCTGGGCCGAGCTCGCGGAACATGTCGCCGGCTTTCAAAACGGGCTGATAGCGGCCGGTGTCAGGGTTGGCGACCGGGTCGCCGCGTGCATGCCCAACACCTGGCAAACCCTGGTGGCCATGCTCGCCACCACCAGCCTTGGCGCAATCTGGTCCTGTTCTTCGCCCGACTTCGGCACCCAAGGGGTGGTTGACCGTTTCGGCCAGATCGAACCGAAAGTGCTGGTGACCTGCGCCGGTTATCGCTACGCCGGCAAGGAAATCGACCAGACCGCCAAGCTCAACGAAATCCTCGAGCGCCTGCCGTCGTTGCAGCAGTTGATCATCGTGCCCTATGCGCGGCCCCACACGCGGATCGAACACTTCCGTACCCCGGCCAACGTGACGCTGTGGAACGATTTCTATGAACCTGGCGGCGAGCCCGATTTCGTCCCCGTGCCCTTCGCCCATCCGCTGTACATCCTCTACTCCAGCGGCACCACCGGCGTGCCCAAATGCATCATCCACAGTACCGGCGGCGTACTCCTGCAACACGTCAAGGAACACGGCCTGCACTGCGATCTCGGCCCCGGCGAGCGCCTGTTCTACTACACCACCTGCGGCTGGATGATGTGGAACTGGCTGGTGTCGGCATTGGCGGTCGGCAGTGCGGTGGTGCTGTACGACGGTTCGCCGTTCCACCCCGACCCGCAACGCTTGATCGACCTGATCGACGACGAGGGCATCAGTGTCTTTGGCACCAGCCCCAAATACCTCGCGACCCTGGAAAGCAGCGGTATCAAGCCCCGTGAAAGCCATGACCTGAGCAGCCTCAAGATGCTGCTATGCACCGGCTCGGCGCTGTCACCGCACAGTTACGACTTCGTCTATCGCGACTTCAAGGCTGACGTGTGTCTGGCCTCGATGTCCGGTGGCACCGACATCGTCTCGTGCTTCGTCAACGGCAACCCTGTGTCGCCCATCAGACGTGGCGAAATCATGGGCAAGAGCCTGGGCATGGCCGTCGAAGTGTGGAACGACGAAGGCCAACCGGTAATCGGCGAAAAAGGCGAACTGGTCTGCACCCGGCACTTCCCGGCGATACCCGTTGGCCTGTGGAACGATCCCGATGGCGAGAAACTGCGCAAATCCTATTTCAGCCTGTTCCCCGGCGTCTGGGCCCAAGGTGATTACGCCGAACAACGGCCCCATGGCGGTATGATGATCCACGGGCGCTCCGATGCCGTGCTCAACCCCGGGGGCGTGCGCATCGGTACGGCGGAAATCTATCGCCAGGTGGAAAAAATCCCACAGGTGCTCGACAGCGTGGCCATCGGTCAACAGTGGCAGGATGACGTGCGGGTGGTGCTATTCGTACAGTTGCGCGACGGGGTCGAACTGGACGAGGCGCTGCAACAGCAGATCCGCCAGACGATTCGCGCCAACACCACGCCACGCCATGTGCCGGCGAAGATTGTCGCGGTCACCGACATTCCCCGGACCATCAGCGGCAAAGTCGTTGAGTTGGCGGTACGCAATGTGGTGCATGGTCAGAAGGTGAAGAACACTGATGCCCTGGCCAATCCCGAGGCGTTGGAGCAGTACCGAAACAGGCCCGAACTCCAGTCTTGAAACCCGGTTACCTGTGGGAGCGAGCTTGCTCGCGATGGCGTCGGGTCAATTTGCATTGATGTCAACTGACACTCCGCTATCGCGAGCAAGCTCGCTCCCACAGTAACCGCTCAAGCCTTCGAATCAACCTGCGCCTGTCACCTGTGCAAGAATAGTCCCAGCCAAAGCGACTCATGTGCAGGACACCCGGATGAACGCAACACCAACCGCCAGCGATGCCCAAGCCTTGATCGCCCGCATCGACTGGACAAGCAGCCCCCTGGGCGCGGCCAGCAAATGGCCACAAAGCCTGCGAACCGCCGTGGACATCGTCATTCACTCACCGATGCCGATGCTGCTGCTATGGGGCCCGCAACTGACGCAGATCTACAACGACGGCTTCGCCCTGCTCGCTGGAAGCAAACATCCACACGCTTTCGGCCAACCGGCACACCTGATCTGGCCAGAGTTGAAAGACTTTACCGACCCGATATACAGCGCCGTCCTGCAAGGTCAGGTGCGAAGCTACAGCGAGCAGCGCTTCACCCTGCAACGTGAGGGCCGGGAGACTGACTTCTGGCTCGACCTGACCTACAGCCCGATCCGTGACGAAAGTGCCAAGGTGGCCGGGATCCTGGTCACCGCCATCGAAACCAACGAACGCCGGCGCATCGCCCTCGAACTCGAACAGCGCTCGGCGGCCAGTCTCAAGGCCCAGCGCGAAACCGAGGAGCGCCTGCAACTGGCCCTCGCCGCCACCGACGCGGTCGGTACCTGGGACTGGGACATCAGCGAGGACCGCTTCATCGCCGATGCGCATTTTGCCCAACTGCACGGCATCGACCCGGCCATGGCCAGCCAGTTGCCGATCAGCGAGTACCTGCACGGCGTACACCCGCAAGACCGCGCCCTGATCGCCCGCAGCATCAAGCATTGCATCACCCACGGCACTGAGTACGCCGAGGAGTATCGCCTGCTGCAAACCGACGGCCAGATGCGCTGGGTGTTTGCCCGCGGTCGCTGCTACAAGGATCACCACGGCCGGCCGATGCGCTTCCTCGGCGCCGCCCTGGACCTGACCGAACGCAAACACACCGAACAGGCCCTGCGCCAGAGCCAGACCGAGCTGCAACTGATCATCAACGCCATGCCGGTCCTGATCAGCTACGTCGACCGCGAAGAACGCTTTCGCCTGAACAATGCGGCGTACCTCGACTGGTACGGCCTGACGCCGCAAGAGCTTTACGGGCTTACCATTCTTGAAGTGCTTGGCGAAGAAGCCTATGCGCTATGCGCCCAGTACATCACTGAGGCGCTGTCCGGCCGGCCCTGCTGTTTCAGCATCAGCACGCCACACCGCGACGGCAGCATCCGCCAGGCCTTGATGAATTACCTGCCACGCCACGGCGCAGACGGCGCGGTAAACGGTTTCTACATCTTCGTGATCGATGAAACCGAAAGCAAAAAGACCGAAGAAGCCTTGCGCAACCTGAACGAAACCCTTGAGGAACGGGTTGCCGCCCGCACCCGCCAACTGGCCGAGGCCAACGAGCGCCTGCAGAACGAGATGTTCGAACGTGAGCGTGCCGAAGACACCTTGCGCCATGCCCAGAAAATGGATGCGGTCGGTCAGCTTACCGGCGGCATCGCCCATGACTTCAACAATATGCTCACCGGCATCATCGGCAGTCTCGACCTGATGCAGCGCTACATTGCCGACGGCCGCGTGGCCGAAATTGGCAGGTTCACTGAAGCGGCCGTGTCCTCGGCCAACCGTGCCGCCGCCCTCACCCATCGCTTGCTGGCGTTCTCCCGGCGGCAGTCGCTCAACCGCAAGCCGCTGAACCCCAACGAGTTGATTCACTCGCTCGAAGACTTGTTCAGTCGAACCAAGGGCGACCACATCGAACTCAAACTGCAACTGGCCAAAAACATCTGGCGGATCAGCACGGATGTCAGTCAGTTGGAAAACGCCTTGCTCAACCTGGTGATCAACGCCCGGGACGCCATGCCGGATGGCGGCGTGCTGCAGATCGAAACCGCCAATGTGTACCTCGACGGCAGCGACATCACGACCCTGGAACCGGTCAAGGCCGGCGACTACGTGATGATTACCGTCAGCGACAACGGCACCGGCATGACGCCCTTGGTGCTGGCCAAGGCATTCGACCCGTTCTTCACCACCAAGCCCATTGGCCAGGGCACCGGCTTGGGCTTGTCGATGATTTACGGGTTCGCCCAACAATCGGGGGGGCACGTCAGTCTGTTCAGCCTGCCTGAACGGGGCACCAGCGTGCGCTTGTACCTGCCGCGCCTGCATTCGGCCGAGCCGGAAAAGATCCTGTCGCCCGTCGGCGGCGAGGCACCGGCGGCGATTGCCGGCGAAACCGTGATGCTGGTAGAGGACGATGCGGCGGTGCGCATGCTGGTAATGGACCTGCTCAAGGAGCTCGGCTACCGCGCCCATGAAGCCGAAGATGCCAAGAGCGCCCTGCCGGTGCTGGAGTCAGACCTGCGGCTGGACCTGCTGGTGACCGACGTCGGGTTGCCGGGCATGAACGGCCGACAACTGGCAGAAATCGCCCGCCAGCACCGTCCCGAACTGAAAGTACTGTTCATGACCGGTTACGCGGAAATCGCCGCCGAACGCCAGGGTTTCCTCGAAGAAGGCATGGACATGGTGACCAAGCCATTTTCCATCGACCTGCTGGCCAACAAGATTCGCGCGATGATCGGTCAACCGCACTGAGTTGAGGCATAATCGCGCGCCCCCGCTGTCACCCACATAGCCGCCCACATAGCCACCACCGTTGCAAGGTACCGCCCATGAAAGCTCAAGCCCGCCATATTCTGGTGAAAACCTCGGAAGAAGCCGAGCAGCTCAAACAACGCATCGCCAAGGGTGAAGCGTTCGATGTGCTGGCCAAGAAGTATTCGACCTGCCCCTCGGGCAAGCGCGGCGGTGACCTCGGTGAAGTACGGCCGGGGCAGATGGTCGGCGTGATCGATGCGGTAATCTTCAAGAAACCCCTACGGGTGGTGCATGGGCCGATCAAGAGCAAGTTCGGGTATCACCTGGTGCAGGTGTTTTACCGGGATTGAGTGGTTGGCTTTCGGCCCCCATCGCGAGCAAGTCGGATCGCCGCACCGTCGCTCCCACAGTGTTTGATGGTGTGGCTGCAATCTGTGGCAACTCACAGATCCCTGTGGGAGCGAGCTTGCTCGCGATCCGATGGCGCAGCCAGCGGCCATTCACCGCCTACCTTGGGATCAGCGCCCCCGGCACCTGAATCACCCGGCTCGCCAACCGATGCCCGGCCTCGGCGGCTTCTTCAGGGCTGCCGCCCTTGAGCCGCGAAGCCAGATACGCCGCACTGAACGAATCCCCCGCCGCCGTGGTGTCCACCACCCGCGCAACCTTCTGCGCCGGCACCTCGAATGACTCGCCATCACAACGAATCAGGCACGCTTCGGCGCCGCGCTTGAGCACCACTTCCGGCGTACCCATCTGCTCATACGCGGCAAACACCGCGTCACAATCGGAGTAACCGAACAACGCCTGTTCGTCATCCACCGTCAGCAACGCCAGGTCGACCTGCGGCAGCACACGGCGATACGCCGCCCGTGCGTCCTCGACCGACGCCCACAGCCGTGGCCGGTAGTTGTTGTCGAACACAATTCGCGCATCGCGCTGGCGGGCTTCGATCAGGGTTTCCAGCAATTTTTCCCGGCCTTGCACGCCGAGTACCGCCAGGGTGATGCCGCTGAAATACAGCACGTCGTAATCCGGCAGCGCCGCAAGGATCGGCGCGGCGGCCGGGGTGGTGAAGCAATCGCGGACTGCCGCTTCGTTGCGCCAGTACAGAAAGCGTCGCTCACCGGCGGCGTTGGTCTGGATGCAATACAAACCCGGCAGGCGTCCAGGCAGGCGCTGGACCATGTCGAGCCCGATATTTTCCGCTGCCCAACTCTGGCACATGGCGTCGCTGAAACTGTCATCGCCCAAGGCGGTGACGTAATCCACGGTGCCGTCCTCGCCCAGTTCCCGGGACAGATACACCGCCGTATTCAAGGTGTCGCCGCCGAAGCGCTGTTGCAGGCTGCCGTCGGCGCGATGCTGCAACTCGATCATGCATTCGCCGATCAGGGCGATGCGTGGGGTGTTGGGGCCCAGGGTGTTGATGGTGTTCATTGTTGTGGGGTCTCTGGTGTTTCTTTGTTGTCTGGGGGGACGCTATCGCGAGCAGGCTCGCTCCTACAGGGGATCGCATTCCAATGTGGGAGCGACGGTGCGGCGATCCGACCTGCTCGCGATGGCCGCGCCTCGGTCCTGAGCCTTAGAAACAGGTTTCCATGGTCTCGATGACATTCAGTTGTTCATCCACCAGACAGCCAACACGCCATTTGTCGAACGTCAGGCACGGGTGCGAAGTGCCGAACGAAATGATGTCGCCCACCCGCAGATCAACCCCTGGCGCCACGGTCATGAACGCATGCTGGTCCATCACCGCGGTCACTTTGCACGCACTCACATCATCGCCTTTGGCCGGCACCACACCCGCCTTGTACCGCAACAACGGCACCGGCAAGCCGGCGTCGTAGGCCACGTCGCGCTTGCCCAGGGCAATCACCGCAAACCCCGGCTCAGGCAACGACTGCACGTGCGCCCACACTTCCAGCGCCGGACGCAGGCCTTCGTGCAGATCGCTGCGACGGTCGAGTACGCAGCACTGCGCTTCCTTGTAGATGCCATGGTCGTGAGCCACGTAACTGCCGGGACGCAGCACGCTGAGGAAGCGTCCACCGGCGTTTTGCGCTTCGAAGGATTCGGCAATCAGGTCATACCAGGCCGAGCCCGACGCGGTGATGATCGGCTTGGCAATGGCGAAGGCGCCGCTGTCCTGCAACTGCACCGCCAGGCGCACTAGTGACGCGGCGAAATCGCGGATACCGGTCACGGCGTGATCGCCATGGATCACCCCTTCGTAGCCTTCGATCCCGGTAAGGGCCAGGGCCGGTTGCGCGGCGATGGCCTTGGCCAGGTCGAGCACTTCCTGCTCGCTGCGGCAACCGCAACGCCCGCCGACCACGCCGTATTCGATCATCACGTTCAGGCGCACGCCACGGGAGGCGAAATAGGCGCCGAGGTCGGCAACGTTGTCCGGGTGATCGACCATGCAATAAAAATCGAACGTCGGGTCGGCCAGCAGGTCGGCGATCAGCGCCATGTTCGGCGTGCCGACCAACTGGTTGGCCATCAGCACACGACGCACGCCATGGGCGTAGGCGGCACGGGTTTGCGTGGCGCTGGCCAGGGTGATGCCCCAGGCACCGGCGTCCAGTTGGCGACGGAACAGCGCCGGGGTCATGCTGGTCTTGCCATGGGGTGCCAGTTCCGCGCCGCTGTTGCTGACGAAGTCCTGCATCCAGCGAATGTTGTGTTCCAGCGCCTCGCGGTGCAGTACCAGCGCGGGCAGGCTGACGTCACGCACCAGGCTGGCACCGATCGGGGCAGCGCCTTTGTCCACATTGGCAGTATGGGGGGCAGAAGACATGGTCGAACTCCTCGTTCACGCGGCCGCAGGCAGCCGCTGTTATTCGTTGATGCGACGGGCCAGGCTGTTGGCGCTGTCGATCAACACCCGGCGGTAGTCATTGTAGTTTTTCTTGGCATCGGCTCGTGGAGCGACGATGCACAGGGTCGCGATGGCCACGCCGCCGGGGTCTTTGACCGGGGCGGCAAAGCAATGGGTAAAGGTGTCGGCGACGCTATCGAAAGAAAAGAAACCATCGATTCCGGCCTGACGGATTTCCTTGAGAAACTGTTCCAGCGGCAAGCGTTCGCCGTCAGGCAGGATGAAGTCGTCGTGGTCGATCAGGTCGACGATTTCCTGGTCGCTCAGGTGCGCCAGCAACAGCCGCCCGGAGGCGGTCCAGGGGATGGGTGCGTTTTCGCCAATGTCCGAGGAAATGCGGAAATGCCGTTCCCCCTCCTTCATCAGCGCAACGGTGTATTTGCGCCCGTTGAGCAGGCACATCTGCGCCGTTTCACGGGTCTGGCTGACGATTTCCTGCAAAGCGTGATCGGCTTCACGGGTCAGGTCGAAATGGCGCAAGTGGGCCTGGCCGAGAAAGTACAACTGGCGACCGAGGTAGACATGACCGTCCTTGCCCACCGGCTCCAGGATCCGCCGTTCCAGCAGCGAGGCCACCAGTTCGTAGACTGTGGATTTGGGGCTGCCGATGCCGTTGGCAATGTCGTTCGGGCGCAGGGGCTGGCCGATCTCCTTGAGGAAATCGAGGATATCGAACGCCCGGTCCAGACCGCGTGCCCGGCGCTTGATGGTGTCTTCGGTCATTTCAGTGGTTCCCATTCATAATGCCGGGAGTCTAACCAAAGTGCGTTGTTGGCGGTTAGATCGCCATCGCGAGCAAGCTCGCTCCCACAGAGGTTGAAGTTGTGACTGCAATCTGTGGCAGCACACAAAACCTGTGGGAGCGTGGCTTGCCCGCGATGGGTGCGACTCGGTTCAAGCCTTTTTCTTGTAGGCAATGCAGTCGATCTCGACCTTGCAGTCGACCATCATGTTCGCCTGCACGCAGGCCCGCGCCGGGGCGTGTTCCGGTTTGAAGTATTCGGAGAACACCTTGTTGAAGCTCCAGAAATCCCGCGGGTCTTCCAGCCACACGCCGGTGCGTACCACGTCTTCAAGGCCATAACCGGCCTCTTCAAGGATGGCGATCAGGTTCTTCATGGTCTGATGAGTCTGCTCGACGATGCCTCCGACAATGATCTCGCCATCCAGCGCCGGCACCTGGCCAGACACGTGCAGCCAGCCATCGGCTTCGACAGCACGGGCAAAAGGACGGGGCTGACCGCCGCCGGCGGTGCTGCCGGTGCCGTAACGAGTAATGCTCATGGGTGTTTCTCCTGCTTTGAAAATGACGTTAAAAGCGAGTGCTTTTGAGAAATTCCGCCAGCCGTGGCGATTGCGGGCGCTCGAACAGGTCCTTGGGCGGCCCCTGCTCTTCGATACGCCCCTGATTCATGAATACGATCTTGTCCGAAACCTCGAAGGCGAAGCGCATTTCGTGGGTCACCAGCAGCATGGTCATGCCGTCCTCGGCCAGGCCCTTGATCACACTCAACACTTCGCCGACCAGCTCCGGGTCGAGGGCCGAGGTCACTTCGTCGAACAACATCAGGCTCGGGTTCATGGCGATGGCGCGGGCGATCGCCACGCGCTGTTGCTGCCCGCCAGACAACTGACCGGGAAAGTGATCGCGACGCTCCAGCAGGCCGACGCGCTCGAGCCATTTCTCGGCCAGGGCCACCGCCTCGTCTTTGCGCAGTTTCTTGACCTTGAGCAGGCCCAACGTGACGTTCTGCAACGCGGTGAGGTGCGGAAACAGGTTGAACTGCTGGAACGCCATGCCGGTCATGGCACGATGACGGGCAATGACTTTTTCCGGGTGGCGAATGCGTTTGCCGTTGACCTCGTCATAACCGATGGATTCGCCGTCGAGCAGGATCTGCCCGCCCTGGAACTCTTCGAGCATGTTCACGCAACGCAGCAGCGTGGTCTTGCCCGAGCCGCTGGAACCGATCAACGTCACCACATTGCCGCGCTGCATGCTCAGGTCGACGCCCTTGAGCACTTCGAGCTGGTCGTAACGCTTGTGCAGGCCGCGAATATCCAGCAGCGGCTGGCCGTTTTGTGCATGGGTTTGAGTCTGAGTCATGGCAAAGCCACCCGCTTTTCAATGTGCCGGCCGAGTAACTCGATGCCGTAGTTGATGACGAAGAACAGGAAACCGGCGAACAGGTAAAACTCCAGAGTCATGAAGGTCCGGGCGATGATCTGCTGGGTGCTGAGCAGCAACTCGGCGACGCCGATCACCGACAACAGGGTCGAGGCCTTGACGATCTCGGTCGACGAGTTGACCCAGGTCGGCAGAATCTGCCGCAGCGCCTGGGGCAACAGCACGTACCCGAGGGCCTGAAAGAACGTCAGCCCGATGGCCTTGCTCGCCTCCATCTGCCCAAGCGGCAAGGCCTGCAAGGCACCGCGCACAATCTCGGCGACATGGGAGCCGCAGAACAGCGTCAGCCCCAGCGCACCGGCCTGGAACGCACTGATCTGCCAGCCCAGCGCCGGCGCCATGTAAAAGCACGCCAGCACCAGCACGAACACGGGCGTGCCGCGAATCACATCGACATAAAAACGAAACGGTGCGCGCATCCAGAATTTGCCGTAGGTCAGCACCAGCCCGGCGACGACGCCAACCAGCGTGCCGAGCAAAATCGCCAGCACCGACACCTGGACGCTGGTCAGAAAGCCTTGCCACAGCACTTCCCGCGCCACCCACAACTCATGCAACCAACTGGGGGATTCGTACATGGGGCCTCCTATCGGCGAATCGCCAGACGCTGTTCGAGGTAACGCAGCATCATGGCAATCAGGTAACAGGCCGCCACATAAAGCGCCGTGGTCACCAGCCAGGTTTCAATCACCCGGTAGCTCTCGACATTGATCTTGCGCGCGTAATAGGTCAGCTCCGGTACCGCAATCGCCGCCGCCAGCGAGGTGTCCTTGAACAGCGAAATGAAGTTGTTCGACAGGGCCGGCAACACATTGCGCAGCATCACCGGCACGGTAACGTAGGCCTTGACCTGCCACTCGCCCAGGCCGATAGCCAGCCCGGCTTCGCGCAGGCCCTTGGGAATGCTCAGCAAACCGCCGCGGAACACTTCGGTCAGGTAGGCTCCGGCGTACAGCGACAGGGTGATGATGAACGAGGGAATCTTGTCCAGCCGGATCCCCAGACTCGGCAACGCAAAGTAGATCAACAGGATCAACACCAGGATCGGCGTGTTACGAATCACCGTGACATACACCGACGCCAGCACCCGCAATGCGCGATGCCTGGACAGCAAGGCAAACGCCATCATCAGGCCGATCACGCAGCCGATGGCGATCGACACCAGGGCCAGTTCAAGGCCCATACCGAGCCCCGCCAGCAAGGTGTCGAAATCGCGCCAGACGGCGGCAAAGTTCAACTGATAGTTCATGGTCAGCAGTACCTTGAGCGGGGCGCATATCGGCGCCCCACTCTCACGGGATCATTTGAATTCGACGGGAAAGCCAATCGCCGGCGTTGGCAGATCCACACCGAACCACTGTTTGAACGATGCCGCGTAAGTCGGGAACTCAACGCCGGTCATGGCCTCATGCAGGGTGGTGTTGACGAAATTCAACCAGTCCTGGTCGCCACGCTTGACCGCGCACGCATAGGTCTGCGGGCTCCAGGCGTAAGCCGGGCTGCGGTAGCGGCCGGCGTTCTGCACCATCAGGTACTTCACCGAAGACTGGTCGGTGGCCGCCGCGTCGGCGCGGCCGGAGTTCACCGCCTGATACATCAGGTCCACGCTGTCGTACTGATCGACCTTGGCCTTGGGCAGCGCCTGGTGCACCAGTTCTTCGGCGTAGACGTTTTGCAGCACCGCCACGGTGAGACTGTCACCGGCGGCTTTCATGTCATCGATTTCCTTGTACTTGCTGTTCGCCGGCAGCAGCAGGCCGACACCTTCGCGGTAGTACGGCAGGGTGAACGCCACTTGCTGGGCACGGCTGGCCGTCACGGTGATGAACTGGCAGCTCATGTCGACCTTGTCGGTCAGCAGGTTGGGGATACGCGCGTCGGACGACTGCACCACGAACTCGACCTTGCTCGGATCGTTGAACAGCCCCTTGGCCACCATGCGCGCGATATCGATATCAAAGCCTTGCAACTTGCCGTCGGCGCCCTGGAAGTGCCACGGCGCGTTGGTGCTGCCGGTGCCTACAATCAGTTTGCCGCGGGCCAGAACGCTGTCGAGCTTGCTGTCCGCCGCCTGGGCCACGCCCATGGCAGCAGCAGAGGCTGCGAACAGAAAAACACATGCTGTGAACAAGGAAGGTCGGCGATGCATGGCAAGCACTCCAGGGCAATGTTTATTCCGCTATACCGGAACTTGGTATGTAACAACGGAATAAACAGCAGAAAGTGTGCCACAGGATGTGGAGGGAATGTGAGGGAGATTGAAATGTGTTTTGAATCAGAGGGATGCGTGCAAACAGGAAAAAACGTTACCAACCGCACACACGAACTGACGCTACCGTTGGCTACAGGGGACGGGTATCTGGTTCTCAATTGGGTGCACATGAACCCATTCGAAGCAAAACCCGCGACTCTGAACTGCATAATTGGACAACCACCCGTCCGACTGCTTTATTGTACGCCCTAGAAATTACCGGTTTTAGCAACCGCGCCGTATTCGGCGAGTGCGGTCCAAGGAGGGTTGATGTCATTTAAAGTCATGATGGTTTTCGGTACGCGTCCGGAGGCTATCAAGATGGCCCCCTTGGCACGAGTCCTGCGCAATTGGCCGGGTATCTCCCTGAACATCTGCTCCACCGGCCAGCACCGGGAAATGCTCAAGCAGGTCCTCGACTCGTTCGAACTGACGGTCGACGAAGACTTGCAGGTGATGACCCAGGGCCAGACCCTCAACGGTCTCTCCGAACAATTGCTGGGGCATCTCGACAAAGCCTACGAGCGAGTGAATCCGGATATCGTGTTGGTGCATGGCGACACCACCACCAGTTTCATTGCCGCCCTCGCCGCCTTCAATCGCCAGATACCCATCGGCCACGTCGAGGCGGGTTTGCGTACCGGCAACTTACGCGCACCCTGGCCGGAAGAAGCCAACCGACACCTGACCGGTGTCATCGCCGACCTGCATTTCGCACCGACCCTCCTCAACCAGGACAACCTGCTGCGCGAAGGTGTGTCCAAGGCCAACATCGAGGTCACCGGTAACACGGTGATCGATGCGCTGGTATGGATGCGCAAACACCAACAGGAAGTCCACTGGCACCCGGCCGCCGATTCGCCGCTGGCCGTGCTCGACGACAACCGGCGCATGGTGCTGATCACCGGGCATCGCCGGGAGAACTTCGGCGGCGGCTTCCGCAACATCTGCCTGGCCCTGGCCACCCTTGCCGAACGTTATCCCGATGTACAATTCGTCTATCCGGTGCACCTCAATCCGCAGGTGCAAAAGGCGGTCTACAGCGTTCTCTCGGACAAACCCAATATCTATCTGGTGGCGCCACAGGATTACCAGCACTTCGTGTGGCTGATGGACCGCGCTTATTTCATTCTCACCGATTCCGGTGGCATCCAGGAGGAAGCGCCGGCCATTGGCAAACCGCTCCTGGTGCTTCGCGATGTCACAGAGCGGCCATCGGCGCTCGAAGGCGGAACTGTGGTGCTGGTGGGCACCGACACCGATCGCATCGTCAATGAATCGAGCCTGTTGTTCGATGATCAAGCCACCTTCGAGCGCATGAGCCGGGTCCACAGCCCTTATGGCGACGGGCACGCCAGCGAGCGCATCGCCAATCGCCTCGTCATCTGGCTCAAACACCGTACGGCTGGAAAAGCCGTATGAGCCTGGTGTTTGTCGACCTCTTTGCCTATGCGTTGTTCGGACTCAAATACCTCGCGATTACCCTGGCCCTGCTGATGTTCATACTCGGGCTCGATGACCTGTTCATCGACCTGGTGTACTGGACCCGCAAACTGATCCGGCGCTGGCGGATCTATGAAAAATTCGAGCGCGCCGATGAGCAACGGCTGTACACCATCGGCGAAAAACCCCTGGCGATCATGGTGCCGGCGTGGAACGAAGTCGGCGTGGTCGGCGAGATGGCGCGCCTGGCCGCCTCGACCATCGACTACGAGAACTATCAGATTTTCGTCGGCACCTACCCCAACGACGCCGAGACCCAGGCCGACGTCGATGCGGTGTGCCGGCATTATCCCAACGTGCACAAAGTGGTGTGCGCCCGTCCCGGCCCCACCAGCAAGGCCGACTGCCTGAACAACGTGATCGACGCCATCCTGCGTTTTGAAAGCGATGCAAAGATCCAGTTCGCCGGCTTCATCCTGCACGATGCCGAGGACGTGATTTCGCCCATGGAGTTGCGCCTGTTCAACTACCTGCTGCCGGCCAAGGACCTGATCCAGATTCCGGTCTATCCCTACGCGCCGCAATGGAATGGTTTCACTGCCGGGCATTACGTCGACGAGTTCGCCGAGAACCATGGCAAGGACGTCATCGTGCGTGAAGCATTGACCGGGCAAGTGCCCAGCGCCGGCGTCGGCACCTGTTTCAGCCGCAAGGCCATCAGTGCCCTGCTCGAGGACGGTGACGGTATCGCTTTCGACGTGCAGAGCCTGACCGAAGACTACGACATCGGTTTTCGCCTCAAGCAAAAAGGCATGAAGTGCATCTTTGCCCGCTATTCGGTGACCGACCCGAAACTGGCACTGGAACAACCCTGGGTGTTCGGCATGGACCGCGCCTTTTCCCAGGTGATCTGCGTGCGCGAGCACTTTCCCCGGGACTTGCAGTACGCGATCCGGCAGAAGTCGCGCTGGATCGTCGGCATTGTGTTCCAGGGCACCAAGAATCTGGGCTGGAGCCGCAAAGGCATGCTCAATTATTTTCTGTGGCGCGACCGCCGTGGCCTGATTGCGTACCTGTTGAGCTTCCTGGTGAACATTCTGCTGGTGGTGATGCTCGCGCTGTGGCTGGTCACCGAGTTCGCGCCGAATGCCTGGCGGTTCCCCTCGATCCTCTCTGACAGCGCGTTGCTGGTGGGCCTGCTGTGGCTCAATGGTTTCATGCTGCTCAATCGTCTATTCCAGCGCGGTTGGTTTGTCACCCGCTTTTACGGACTGGGCGAAGGACTACTGTCGGCCCCCCGGATGGTGTGGAGCAATTTCGTCAATTTCTTCGCCAACCTTCGGGCGTTGCGCCAAGTGATGGAAATGGGCGATTCCCGGCGCGTCGCCTGGGACAAGACCACCCATGAGTTTCCGGCCCTGGCCGAGGCCCAACGCACCCCGCTGGGCCATCGTCTGGTGGAAAAAGGCCTGCTCTCTGAAGATCAACTCGAAGCCGCGATCACCAACCCGGTACGCCGGCGCCTGGGTCAGGAACTACTGCTGCGCGGGCACATCGACACCACGCAACTGGTGCAGGCTCTGGCCGAACAACTGGACCTGGAATGGGCGCCACTCAATCCGTTCAAGCTCGACAAACGCCTGATCGACGCCGTGCCGCGCAAAATCGCCACGCACTACGGCGTGCTGCCGGTCGGCGAGGAAAACGAAACCCTGGTACTGGCCTCCGAAGGGCCGGTGAGCCAGGTGTCCCTGGGAGCCATCAGCCGTCAACTGAAGCGCCCGGTGCGTTGCCGCCTTGCCCCACAAGGCCGGGTGACGCTGGGGATCCGCTACTGGTACGCCAGCCCTCGTCAAAACGAAGAAGTACATCAGATGCTTGAGGTGCTCGAAAAAAATCAGGACGACGAAGACCTGATCGAGCGCGTCAGCCATCACCAGGTATTGCTGGGCAATCTGTTGCAAGTACGCGGCATGGTGCCGCCAACCCTGTTCAATCAGGCGCTGATCGATTTCGATGCGGAAAGAATGGCTTTAGGTGAACACTTGATTGAACGCGGCATGATTACACAGGAAATTCTCGAACAGGCCTTGGTCGATCAGGCGAGCGAGCAGCACGCTGCCTACTGCATTGCCCGGGAGGCCGCATGAAGCCTGTCCATCGTCAGACCTTGATGGCCAGTAGCCTGTTGCTCTGCCTGAACACGCCGACGTGGGTGCAAGCCGAACCCTTGACCGATTTCGATCAGTTCCGCAGTTACCCCTATATGGACCGCAGTTACCGCGAAGCGAAAAACGGCAACTGGAAGGAAGTCGAACGGCTGATGCGTCACCTGCTGAGCCAAGTGCCAGGAAATGATGAAGCACGGGCACTGCTGGTGCAATCGCTGGTCAAGCAGCAACGCTACGAAGACGCCGTGCAAGCGCTGCAGGATACCCCGGCCAACAGCGAAGCCCTGCTCAACCTGCGCCTGGCCTGGATCGAACAGGATCCGCCGGACAGAAAACAGGTGGAGCAATGGATAGCCTCCAGCAATCTGGAACAGCGGGTGCGCCTATGGCAGGCCTACAGCGCCAGCCTGGCCAAGCGCGGTGGCGCGGCCTCGGCCCATGACTGGCTGGCGCAACTGCCACCCAAGGGTGATGAGCAAGCGCTGCAACAGGCCCGGGCCAATTGGTCCGAGCAATTGCACGATTGGGATAGCACCATCAAGGAACTCGCGCCCCTGGCCGCAAAACAACAACTCGATGCCCAAAGCTGGCAACGCCTGGCCAACGCCTACGTGCAACGCCTCGACGAGCAACCTTTGCAGCAATTGCTGCAAACGGCGCCAAGCCCGGAAGCCGCGCGCAAGACCCGACTGGCCATGGTTGACCGAGCGATTGCCATGGGCCAGGTCCAGCAGGCGCAGCGCTGGATGCAATCGCTGCCGCCCGCCGATCTTGCCAATCCGGCGCAACGCCAGCGTCTGTGGGAACTGGCGCGGCAAACCGGCGACAGCGCCACGGTACAACGCTTGAGTGGTGAGTTGCAGCGGCCGTGCCTGGAGACCGCCGACTGGCTGTCGCGTCGCGATCCGCAAGCGGCACTGACCCAGTTGAAAGGTTGCCAGCCCGAAGAAAATCCGCAAGCGTGGCTGGTCCTCGCCCAGCGCCTGCAAGCCACCGACCTGCTGCAAACGACCCGTCTGCCGGAGCCCTGGGACACGCGACGCCGCGAACACCTGCTCGACGTCTGGCAGGAGGAAGGCCGCAGCGACAAAGTCATGGCCTACCTCGCCAGCCAGCCGCAGACCGCCGACGTGGTCAAACGCCGCGCTGAACTGCTCCAGGCATCGGATCACGATACCGAGGCGGCGGCATTCTGGGAGCGGCATTACCAGCAGACCGGCAACCTCGATTCGCTCAATCAGGCGACCTACCTGGCGCTGAAAGCCGGCCAGCGCGAACATGCGCAGCAATTGCTCGAGAGCGCCTTCGACCGCCACGGCGGCAAGCTGCCGACGCCCCTGCTGCAACGGTTGGCGGGGTTGTATGCCGCGTCGACACCGACCCCAGCGCAACAGCGACGCATCGTTTCGTTGCTCAACCTCGTCGACCCCGCCACTCGCGGGCAGTTGCTGGCGCAACTGGCGGAAAACGGCCAGTGCGGCGCGGTTCAACAGGCGATTGGCGATCAACCGCAAGCCGCGGGCGACTACCGCGCCCTCGGCCGTTGTGCAATGCCCGAGCGCCCCGGCGAAGCGGTGGTGTATTACCAGAGCGCCGAAAAAATGGGTGACCAGAACACTCGCCTGCCACTCGCCTACGCCCTGGAGGCTGCCGGAGACTCGGCCGGTGCCCTCGCCATCTGGCGCAGCATTCCGGATGCCGAACTCAGCGACAATGCCCGCCTCACCGCCAGCCGCGGCGCCCTGAATATCGGCGCCACGCAAACAGCCGAACGCTACTGGCAACTAAGCCGCACCCGTGGTGCCAATGAGTGGACGTTGGGCGCGGCGATTGCCGATGCCCAGGGCGATCACACCCTCGCGCTGCAACGCCAGCGTTCCGCCCTGCAGCTGGTACCCGATGCCGAGCATTACTATGCGGCTTCGGTCACTGCGCAAAAGGCCGGCGACCTGCAACAAAGTACCGAATGGCTGGCCGAAGCGGCGCGGCGCGAACCGGACAATCCCCGTTATCGTGCCGACTACGGCGTGCGCCTGGCCAGTGCCGAGACCAAGGCGGAACGCGCCCGCTCCATCCCGTATCTGCAACGCGCCACCCAGGATTTCCCGGAAGACTATCGCCTCGGCGAAACCCTGGCCTGGCGTTATGACGAGGTCGAGAACAGCGCCTCGGCGCGCAAGGAACTGGAACGCGTGATCGACCTGGAGCAGAGCCCGGTGGCCGCCGATGACGAAGAAGGCAGCATGGAGGCACGGCGCTATCGCCAGCGTCGCGCTCATGAAAGCCTGTCCCGTCGCGACTCAGTCACCATCGCCAGTACCTGGTCGCCGGCCGGGATATCGACCAACGACTTCGTGCGCCCCGACGACAGCACTGGCACGCAGCGACGCTCCACTTCACAGAACGTGCAACTGGCCATGTGGGACCACGCATTGGGCGATGAACCCAGCCGCGCTGGCAGCACGCAGTCGGTCTATGGCCGTGTGTTGCTTGGCGGCGTGGGCCGATCGAGCTATGCCGAATCCCTGGGTACCGGCGTCGGCCTGCGCTACAAGCCCTGGGGCACCGCCAACATCAACTTCTATGGCGAGATCTACAAACAAAGCCAGTTCGACGACCAGGACAACCATGGCCTGAGCCTCGGCCAAATGCTGGTCCCCGACAAGGTATCCGATCAGACCGAGGATCACCGCGATGATGGCCACACCACCACCGACTACCTGCTGCGGTCAACGGCGTCGTTCCTTGATCAGGGTCGATTCCGCAACGATTGGCGGGTCGATGAAAGCGATTGGGAGGAGCGCTTCCTCTACCTCGACGCGGCGTGGTGGACCAAGGCCGGCGACCATCAATGGCTGTCGCGCTTCCAACAGGGTCACACCTGGAAGCTGCCGTTCAACGGCGCGCAAACGATCATGCCGTACGGTTTCCTCGAATTCGCCAGCCAGGACCCGAGCAACGACTGGCGCCAGGATCTGCGCACCGGTCTGGGCCTGCGTTGGCAATGGTGGTTCAACGATGACATTTACAATGCCTATCGCGCGCACCTGACGGTGCGCACCGAGTATCAACAAGCGTTGGGCGGCAATCTGTATGACGGCGGTAACGGCGTGCTGGTGGGCGTGGAGTTGAATTTCTGATGAAGCGACTTCTTTTGGCTGTGTGCCTGCTGTTGGGCGCCACGGCGACCCATGCCGACGAACGGATTTTCTATCAGCCGCTCAATGTCGATGCCAACCTGAGCCAGGCGCAATGGCAGCGAATCTGGCAGGACACTGCGCGCCAAGGCGCGCACACGGTGATCGTGCAGTGGACGGCCTACGGTGACTCGGACTTCGGCGGCGCCAACGGCTGGCTCGCGACCAGCCTGAAACTGGCCCAGGCCCAAGGCTTGAAACTGGTGCTGGGCCTGCGCATGGACCCGGCCTATTACCAGCGCATCGATGAGCTGGACAGTGCCGGGCTGGCGACCTACTGGCAGGCGCAACTGGGGCTGTCGCTGGCCCGGCAGCAGACGTTGCGCAAGGACTGGAAACTCCCGGTCAGCGGCTGGTATTTACCCATGGAACTGGATGACTCGCACTTTCTACCGCTCGATCGTCGGCAAACCCTGCAACGCCAACTCAAGGATTTCGCTGGCAAGCTCGACGCGCCGCTGCACATCAGCGTATTCAGCGTCGGTAAACTTGCGCCACAGGTGAATGGCCAGTGGCTGGGCGAAGTGGCCAACGCCGGAATCCAGGTATGGTGGCAGGACGGAGCCGGCACTGGACGCTTGCCACCCGTGGTTCGCAACGGCTACGCCAATGCACTGCCCTGCTCCATCGGCATCGTCAGGGAAGCCTTCCGGCAAGTCAGTGCTGCCGGGCAACCTTTCCGTGCCGAACCGATGCCCCCGCAATCAACCTCGTCGGGCTGCCACCCTACGTCGGTTTTCTCCCTGCGCTATCGACCATGGGGTAAGGCGATTCTCGACAACCAGCACAAAAACGAGGTCGGCGATGTACAGAACCATTGAAGACGAAATGTTGAAAAGATCGGTGCCGGCTGGGCTTATGAACCGATCCATCCAATCCGCGAGCAGGCCTGCCCCCATGTCCCATGGCTGACCTAATGCTTGAATGACGTCATCACCCGTTCGGCATTTTCATCGCAGCTCATGCCTTCGGGCCTGGCCTGAATGGTGTCGATCCAGCCCAGCAACTGCGCCTTGCTATGGGCCAGGTGCCGTTGCATTTCTTCGATCTGCTCGATCTTGCGATGCAGGCCGGCCATCAACTCATCGTGCTTGAACGCGCCCGTCACATTATCCGGCAGTAACTGCTTGAGTTCTTCCAGGCTGAAACCCGCTTGTTGTGCGCACTGGATGAGTTGCAGGGTTTGCAGCGCCTGTTGCGAGTAACGCCGATAACCGTTGGCAGAGCGCTCGACCTGGCGGATCAATCCCTGAGACTCGTAAAAACGGATGCGCGAGGCGGTCAACCCACTCAACTGTGCCAATTCCCCAATCTTCATAGGGGCCTCATTTATTCGCTTGACATTAAAGTTAACTTTAAGCTTAGCCTCTGCTCATCACTTCGAGGAGTCAAGCATGTCGCCCTTCCAGATCTTGAATCTGCCCAACGGCCAGATCATCGGCAATCGCATTGCCAAAGCCGCGATGGAAGAGAACCTCGCCAATACCGATCAGGTGCCCGACCAAGCGCTGTTGCGCCTCTATCAGGCCTGGGCCGAGGGCGAAGCCGGCTTGTTGCTGACCGGCAATGTGATGATCGACCGCCGCGCCATGACCGGCCCCGGCGGTGTAGCGCTGGAAGACGAGCGCCATCTGGAACGCTTCCGCCAGTGGGCAAGTGTCGGCCGGGCCGGCGGTGCGCACTTCTGGGTGCAGCTCAACCATCCTGGCCGCCAGACCATGGCCAACCTCGGCCAGCAGGCCTTGGCGCCATCGGCGGTTGCGCTGGATCTCGGTCAGTTTTCGAAGATGTTCGCCGAACCCAAACCCATGAACGAGGACGACATCCAGGAGGTGATCCGACGCTTCGCCACCAGCGCCGCACTGGCGGAGAAAGCCGGCTTTACCGGGGTGCAGGTCCACGCCGCCCACGGCTACCTGATCAGCCAGTTCCTTTCGCCGCTCACCAATCGGCGCACTGATCAATGGGGCGGTTCGCTGGAAAATCGTGCGCGCCTGCTGTTGTCCGTCGTCGCGGCGGTTCGCCAGGCGGTGTCGCCGCAATTCTGTGTGTCAGTAAAACTCAACTCAGCGGACTTCCAGCGCGGCGGTTTCGATGCCGATGATGCACGGCAGGTAATCCAGTGGCTCAACGAACAACCGATCGACCTGCTGGAACTCTCCGGCGGCAGTTACGAAGCACCGGCCATGCAAGGCGAAGCGCGCGACGGCCGGACCCTGGCGCGGGAGGCGTACTTTCTGGAAATGGCCGGTGAACTGGCCAGCGTAGCGCGGATGCCGGTGATGGTGACGGGCGGGATCCGGCGTTTGGCAATCGTCGAACAGGTCCTCGACAGCGGCATCGCCATGGCCGGCATCGGCACCGCGCTGGCCGTGGAACCGCACCTGGTCAAGCACTGGCGCGAAGGCCGGGACATTCATCCGCAGCTGCCGCCGATCCGCTGGAAGCGCAAGCCCCTGGCGGCGTTGGCGAACATGGCGGTGGTCAAGTTCCAGCTGCATCGCTTGAGCCGTGGGCGCACCACCCGACCCAAGGTTTCGGCGTTGTTGGCGTTGATTATTGATCAGTTATACATCGCCAAACGCACGCGTCAGTATCGCCGGGCCATGAGCGCGGACTGATGGATCGCTATTGGCCGGTAAACCGCAGTCGCGACAACATCCGTAGATCCCCCGCGCGGTAATAGTGATCAGTCCAGCTGTTATCCGTCGCCAACGGCTGGACCTGCTTGAGCGCAAGTTTTTTCGCGAAATAGCGAAAGCGGTAATGCTCGTAGAACCGCAGCAACTCCAGGCCATAACGGTCTGCCAGATCGGTATCGCCGCGAATGATCAGATAGTTTTCGTCATTGCCGTTGCTGGCTGCGTCGCTGAGGTTGTGGCTACCGCTTATGATCGTCGGCGCATCACTGGTGAAGTCAGTGACGATGGCTTTGGTGTGCACCAGGATATTGCCCTTCTGACCCTCCCTGCTTTCCTGGAGCCAGCCTTCCAGCCCTTTGTCGAGCAGGGCAACGGTGGTGAATTCAGCGGTACGGTCGGCATGAAACCCGGTGATTTCGCTGGCGGTGTTTTGCAGGCCATAGCGCAGGATGTCGTCATGGGGCAAGCCGAGCAAGGCGTTGAGGATGGCATCGGGCAAGGCGAACGCAGTGACGAACAGCACGTCCTTTTTCGCGGCATTGATGATCGAGACGAACTCATCCAGGTCACCCCCGCCCGAGCGCGGCGAGAACCCGGCGAAAAGTGCCTGCGTCGGATCCATCGGGTTGTGCTGCGTGATCCATTGCCGCGTGGCGCCGACATCTGCCGGCGTGCTCCAGACCTGCTCGAAGGTTTGCAGATAACGGGTACTGAGCCGCGTATCGTCCAGCACATGCACCACGTTGGCCTGACGGTAAACACCGTTGGGGGTGAAGTTGGTACTGCCGCAGAGTACCGCTTCGGGTTGATGCTGCCCCGCTGCGTCGAGCCGACTCAAGACCATAAACTTGTTGTGAAAGATATTGTGGGTGACCCGCCCGCGTTTGTTCGCCTGGGGGATATTTTTCAGGCTGACCTCGTTCAAGGCGGTAGTGTCTTCGCCCGGTTGCGCGTGATAAAGGACGCGAACTTTCACGCCGCGTTCCAGCGCAGCCTCCACTGCGTCGACTATCACCTGTAACTGGTACTCATAGATGGCGATATCCAGCGCCCACTGGCCATCGACAGCACGCGCGATAAACCCCAACAAGCGCCCGAGCAAACCGTTCTCCAACCATCTACGCGGGGCTTCGGGCCAGGCTTCGATGGGCAGCTTGTTCCTTTTGCCAATGAGTGCATCGAGATCGGGAAACTTGCGCTCGAACGCCTGACTGGCGGCTACTGCGCGGTTGAAGTTGACACTTTGGTTGCCGGGATGGCCATCGTCGGAGGTGACCGTTACCTCCAGGCACTCACCCAGTTGTGGCGCATTGTGGCTGCCGTAGACCGGGTAGACCCGATAATGGATCGTCATCCCCGGATTGACCGCGTAATCGGCCCAGCGGAATTTCTGTAACGGTGCGATATCGCTGGGCGTGGCGTGAAACTGGGGGAAGGTATGGTCCTTGTCCGGGAACGTCAGGCTATTGAACAGAAACATCCAGGGTTTGCTGCCCTGCTGTTTTTCAATGGCAAAACCCAACAGGCCAATGCGACGGGATTCGGCCAGGTCCATGGCCAACAGCACGCCATTGGTGCCGGCGTAAGCCTTGACGCGAAAATCGCCCTGTTCATTGACGGCCAGGATACGCATGGTTCACTCCTGTGATGGATTTGCCCGGTGAGCATAGATCGTCGATGAATTTTTTACCCTGACGACCCGAAACCGGATTGATGCCTTCGCGAGCACAGACAGCGCAATGCTCAGCCTGGAAGCAGCTCGTCCATATGTCGATAATCCGATTGCAGCTGCGCAGCCAAAACTTTGCTGCGCCCAAGACGAATCGGCCCGCGTTCGATGTCGATCACCAGACCTGGGCATTCGATTGCCGGCAGTATGGACCAGTCCTTCAGCCGCCCATCGGTCACCAATAAAAGTCTTTGCTGTTCCGCCGGAAAGCGTTTTTGCCGCGCGGTCAGCCAGTGCCTCGCCTCACCCAGCGCCGCCAGCAACGGCGTTCCACCACCTGCGCCGAGCCCATCGAGCCAATGGCGCAAACCGTTGGAAGCCTTCAACCCTTGCACCTGCCACTTGGGCACCGAGCCGCTGGCGGTCAGCAACGCCAGGCGCGCACGTTGGCGGTAGGCATCATCGAACAGCTGCGCCAGCAAGCCTTTGGCATCACTCAACGCCTGATGACGGCGGGTCGAAGCCGACGCATCGACAATCACCAGCCACAGTTCATGGGGCGAACGGGTGCGCAGTTGATACAACAGATCAGCACGCTGACGGGGCCGACCATTAAGCAAGGTGCCTGGCCAGTTGATCGAACCGCTACGTGCTGCATGACGCTTGCCCTGTTTGCCGTGGTCCAGCCGCCCGGCCCGGGGTCTGGCATTCGCCCCCGCGTCTGAGCGAGGGCGAATGCCTAGGGCTTTTTTGGCCAGCTCGGCACTTCACGTCGTGCGCCGACCGCCAGCGCCTGGGCGGGCAATTCGCCCCACTGGCCCTGCCCTTCGCCGGGATTGGCGTTCTGCGGCGCGCAGGGTTGCGCCGCTTGGGATTGCGCAGGAGCCGGTGCTGAGTGCTCGCGACGACGATGGCGCAAGGCGAACTCGGCGACGGCGTCGATATCTTCCTCGGCGATGGCCTTCGCCCCGCGCCAGGCGGCATGAGCCCGTGCGGCACGCAGCCAGACCAGGTCGGCGCGCAAGCCATCGACGCCCGCGGCAAAGCAGCGTTCGGTAATCTGTGCCAGCGCCTGGTCGTCGAGGGGAATGCTTGCCAGTGCATTGCGTGCGTTCTGGCAACGTTCGCGCAAAGACGCCTGCGCCGACTCCCATTCGGCACAGAAACCTTGCGGATCACTGTCGAAATCCAGGCGACGACGGATGATCTGACCTCGCTCGACGGGCGCGGTGTGGCCTCCGAGGGCGACGTTCAAGCCGAAACGGTCCAGCAGTTGCGGGCGCAGTTCACCCTCTTCCGGGTTCATGGTGCCAATCAGCACGAATTTCGCCGAATGCCGATGGGAAATGCCGTCACGCTCCACCAGATTGGTGCCGCTGGCAGCCACATCGAGCAGCAGGTCAACGAGGTGATCAGGCAACAGATTGACCTCGTCGACATAGAGCACGCCACCATCAGCCTTGGCCAGTACGCCGGGGGAAAACTGTGCGCGCCCTTCGCCCAGCGCCGCATCGAGATCAAGGGTGCCGACCAGGCGCTCCTCGGTGGCACCCAATGGCAATGTGACGAACTGACCGCTGGCCAGCAGGTCCGCCAGACCGCGGGCCAGGGTCGACTTGGCCATGCCCCGCGGGCCTTCGATCAGCACGCCGCCGATTTTCGGGTCGATGGCGGTCAGGTACAGGGCCAGCTTCAAGTCGTCGGCACCGACCACGGCGGAGAGGGGAAAGTGCGGGGTGTCGGTCATTGTTTTATCTCAGTCATGGTCGGTGATCTCACCGGCGCCCCAATCCCTGTGGGAGCGAGCTTGCTCGCGATGGCGGAATGTCAGGCAACATTTTTGTCGACTGAACGAATGTCATCGTCGGAACGCCGCCCGGAGCAAGCTCGCTCCCACAGGTTTAAGTGCGTCAGCTGTCTTCTTCTATATCCAGCAACAAATTCTCCAGCGCCTCTCGGTACTCACCGGGCTCCTTCCACATCCCGCGCTGTTGCGCCTCGAGCATGCGCTCGGTCATGTCGCGCAAGGCATGGGGATTGTGTTCACGGACAAAATCCCGAGTGTCCGGATCGAGCAAATAGGCATCCGCCAGCAAGGCGTACTGGTGATCATCAATCAACTGCGTGGTGGCGTCGAAGGCGAACAGGTTATCGACCGTCGCGGCCATTTCGAACGCACCTTTGTAGCCGTGACGCTTAACGCCTTCGAGCCACTTCGGATTGGCGGCCCGGGAACGGATCACCCGGTTCAGCTCTTCCTTCAAGGTGCGAATCTTCGGCAGGTCCGGTTGGCTGTGATCGCCATGATAACTGGCCGCGGCCTCGCCTTTCAGGCTTTCCACCGCTGCGAGCATACCGCCCTGGAACTGGTAGTAATCGTTGGAGTCGAGCAAATCATGCTCGCGGTTATCCTGGTTTTGCAGCACCGCCTGTACCTGGCTCAGGCGCTGGCTGAACTGTTCGCGGGCGGCGGTGCCTTCGTCGGAACCGCCGTAAGCATAGCTGCCCCAGTTGAGGTAAACCTCGGCCAAATCCTCGCGGCTCTGCCACAGGCGACCATCGATGGCACCCTGCACCCCTGCGCCGTAGGCACCGGGCTTGGCGCCGAAAATCCGCCAGCCGGCCTGACGTCGCGCCGCGTCTTCATCGAGCCCCGTCTGCAGCAAAGCTGCACGCTCGGCGCGCACCTTGGCCGCCAGCGGATTGAGGTCGTCCGGCTCATCGAGGTCGGCCACCGCTTGCACCGCCGCGTCGAACAAGCGAATCAGATTGGCAAAGGCATCGCGGAAGAACCCGGAAACACGCAAGGTCACGTCCACCCGCGGACGGTCAAGCAAACTCAGCGGCAGAATCTCGAAATCATCGACCCGCTGGCTGCCGGTCGCCCAGACCGGGCGCACGCCCATCAACGCCATCGCCTGGGCGATGTCATCGCCGCCGGTACGCATGGTCGCGGTGCCCCACACCGACAGACCGAGCTGGCGCAAATGATCGCCGTGGTCTTGCAGGTGCCGTTCGAGGATCAGGTTGGCCGACTGGAAACCGATGCGCCACGCCGTGGTGGTCGGCAGGTTGCGCACGTCCACCGAGTAAAAATTGCGCCCGGTGGGCAGCACGTCCAGACGCCCACGACTCGGCGCGCCGCTGGGACCGGCCGGGACGAAGCGACCGCCAAGGGCGTCTAGCAGACCGCACATTTCCGCCGGACCGCAGGCGTCCAGACGCGGGGCGACCACCTCGCGCAGGCCATCGATAATGGCGCTCACCTCTGCCCAGCCTGCCCCCTGTAGGAGCGACGGTGCGGCGTTCCGACCTGCTCGCGATGGTGTATCAGTTAACATCAATGTGGCTGACACACCATCGCGAGCAGGCTCGCTCCTACAGGTGCTATTCAAAACGTCCGAAATCAACTGCGCGGCGAACAACTCCAGGCGTTCGCGGGTATCGCCCGCCGTACGCCAGGTCTCTTCGCTGATGTTCTCAAGAGCCTCGGGGCGCGGCCCTGTCCACGGTTCGGCCAGCGCACAATCGAGCGGGTCGAAACCCAGTTCGAAAGCCTTGGCCAGTGCCCGCAGCAGACTCGACTGCGCGCCCCGGCCATCGCCCCGTGGAATACGCAACAACGCGAGCAACGTATCGATACGCAAACGACCGGTGGGCGACTCGCCGAACACATGCAGGCCATCGCGGATCTGCGACTCTTTCAAGTCGCACAGATAAGTGTCGAGTCGCGGCAACCAGATCGCTGCATCGGCATCGCCGTCGAGCTGCTCCTCCAGTTGCAGTTCACGGTCGATGTGCGTGTCGCGCACCAGTTGCAGGATGTCGCGCTGCAACTCGCGGGCGCGGCGCGGATCGAGCAACTGCGCTTCGTAATATTCGTCGGCCAACAGCTCGAGGTTGCGCAGCGGGCCGTAGGTTTCGGCGCGGGTCAGCGGTGGCATCAGGTGATCGATGATCACCGCCTGGGTGCGCCGCTTGGCCTGGGCGCCCTCACCCGGGTCGTTGACGATGAACGGATAGATGTTCGGCAACGGCCCGAGCAGTGCATCCGGCCAGCAGTTTTCCGAGAGCCCCACGCCTTTGCCCGGCAGCCATTCGAGGTTGCCGTGCTTGCCGACGTGGATCACGCCGTGGGCGCCGTAGGTGTTGCGCAGCCAGAAGTAAAACGCCAGGTAACCGTGGGGCGGGACCAGGTCCGGGTCGTGATACACCGCGCTCGGGTCGACCTGGTAACCCCGGGCCGGTTGAATGCCGACGAAGGTCAGGCCGAAGCGCAGGCCGGCGATCATCATCCGTGCGCTGCGGCACATGGGGTCGTTTTCCGGTGCGCCCCAACGTTCGAGCACCGCCGCGCGATTGGCTTCGGGCAGTGCATTGAACATCGCCAGATAATCATCCATCCCCAGGCTCTGCTGGCACGGACGCAGGTCAAGGGTATCGAGATCGTTGCTGACGCCGCCCAGCAACTGCTGGATCAATGCTGTGCCGCTGTCCGGCAACTCAGCCGGCAACGGATAACCTTCGGCATGCAGCGCCCGCAGAATATTCAGCGCGGCTGCCGGGGTGTCTAGGCCGACGCCGTTACCGATGCGGCCGTCGCGGGTCGGGTAATTGGCGAGAATCAAGGCAATGCGTTTTTCTGCATTGGGCACCCGCGCCAGATCGACCCAGCGCCGGGCCAGTTCGGCAACGAAATCCATACGCTCAGGTTGGGCCCGGTAGCACACCACATCCGACTGACTGCGCTCACTGCGCCACGCCAGGTCCTTGAAACTGATCGGGCGGCTGATGATGCGTCCGTCCAGCTCAGGCAAGGCTATGTGCATCGCCAGGTCACGGGGGCCAAGCCCCTGTTCGCTGGCGCGCCAACCGGGCTCGTTGTCCTGGGCGCAAATCGCCTGGATCACCGGAATATTGCGGCGAAACGGCCGTAGATGGGGTGCTTCAGGACTGGATTGGGCGAAGCCGGTGGTGTTCAAGATCACCGAGACGCTGGTCTCATCCAGCCAGTCCTCGACCACGGTAAGACAACCGGGCTCTTTCAGGCTGGCCAGCGCAATCGGCAACGGATTCAACCCCGCCGCCTGCAGGCGCTGGCAAAAAACATCAATAAAAGCAGTGTTCGCCGCCTGCAAGTGCGAGCGGTAGAACAGCACCGCCGCCACCGGTTGATCGGCGTGCCAGCCGGCCTGCCAGTCGCTCAGCGCGGCTGCGTGTTTGTGCGGATGGTAAATCGCCGTGCGTGGCAGGGTCTGCGGCTCGCCCCAGGTGTAATCACGGGCCAGCCAGCGGTTGGCCAGGCAGCGGAAGAAATCGAGGGCGTTGCCCATGCCGCCCTGGCGCAGAAACTGCCAGAGCCGGTCGCGGTCCTCGGCGCCGACGGTGCTCAGGTCGCTGAGCTCCGGGTCCGGACGATCATCGCCCGGCACCAGAATCACCTGCACGCCGCGCTGCGACAGTTCGACCAGGCGCTCGATGCCGTAACGCCAATAGGCGATACCGCCGTGCAGCGAAATCAGGATCACCTTTGCGTGACGCAGCACTTCATCGACGTACAAATCGACCGAGGCATGGTTCTGCACCTGCATCGGGTTGGCCAGGCGCACGCTCGGGTAATCGTCGGGCAATTGCTGCGCCGCTTCGGCGAGCAGCGCCAGGCTGGAGTCGCCGCTGCACAGGATCACCAGCTCGGCGGGGGTTTGTCCAAGGTCGGCAATGTTGTCATCCGACACGAAACCGCCGGGCTGGGTCCTGAGCAGGTGCATGGCTTACACGCTGAGCGCGGCGCGCAATTGCGCTTCGAGAACCGTGGCATCCAGTTCCTGGCCGATCAGCACCAGACGGGTGACTCGCGCTTCTTCAGCACCCCACTGGCGGTCGAAGTGCTTGTCGAAACGTGTGCCCACGCCCTGGATCAGCAGGCGCATCGGTTTGTTCGGAACGGCGGCGAAGCCTTTGACTCGCAAGATGCCGTGCTGGACCACCAGTTGGGTCAGCGCGTCCATCAGCAGGCTTTCATCGGCTTGCGGCAGTTCGATGGAGATCGAATCGAAGGCGTCGTGATCGTGGTCATCATGATCGTCGTCGCCATCGTGATGATGGTCGTGGTGGCTGTGACGGCTGTCGATGTGCTCTTCGGAGCCGGCACCCAGGCCGATCAGCACGTCCAGCGGCAGGCGACCGCTGCTGGCTTCGACGATTTTCACCGCTGGCGGCAATTCCTCGGCGACTTCCAGGCGCACACGGGCCAGGTCCGCCGGGTTGATCAGGTCGGTTTTGTTGAGGATCACCAGGTCAGCGCTGGCCAGTTGGTCGGCGAACAGTTCGTGCAGCGGCGATTCGTGGTCCAGGTTCGGGTCGAGTTTGCGCTGGGCGTCGACCTGATCCGGGAACGCGGCGAAGGTGCCGGCGGCGACGGCCGGGCTGTCGACCACGGTGATCACTGCATCCACCGTGCAGGCACTGCGGATTTCCGGCCACTGGAAGGCTTGCACCAGCGGCTTGGGCAGCGCCAGGCCGGACGTTTCGATGAGGATATGGTCGAGATCGCCGCGACGGGCCACCAGTTCGCGCATCACCGGGAAGAATTCTTCCTGAACCGTGCAGCACAGGCAGCCGTTGGCCAGTTCATAGACACGGCCTTTGGCTTCTTCTTCGGTGCAACCGATGGAGCATTGCTTGAGGATTTCGCCGTCGATGCCCAACTCACCGAATTCGTTGACGATCACCGCGATGCGGCGACCCTGGGCGTTGTCGAGCATGTGGCGCAGCAGCGTGGTCTTGCCCGAGCCAAGAAAGCCAGTGACGATGGTGACAGGGAGTTTGGACAGTGTTTTCATCGGATGCCCTATGGCTTAGGTGGCGGGCATACGGGACGACGACCGGCAACGCGGACGCGCGTGCCTGAAGAGTTCGCCACCGGATCACCCCGCCCGGTTGAAATTGAGAATCTGTAACGAGGCAGGTCTCCTGGCTGACGGTGCGCCGGCCTTGAGCCTGGCATTCGCTGCGCCTTCCCGCCGGCCTCATGGATTGAGTCAGCAGTGGCGTGGCAACGAACATCACCGTTCACAGTTGCGGGGGCAGCCGCGGCATCGACCGCGTTCCCTTCTTAGCTTCGACAAACGCCGAAGAACCTCGAAAGCGCAAGGCTACGCATGGTCTTGGGGCGGGTCAATGTTCATGCTGAGGTCTCTAGTGCCTGAAATGACGCCATCGCGAGCAAGCTCGCTCCCACAGGGGATCGAGTTCTGTCAGGAGCATGCGGTCAAATGTGGGAGCGAGCTTGCTCGCGATTGGGTCGACCCGGTTGCGAGTTGAGAACCCTTGCCAATTGACGCCCAGCCCCCGCCCATGCTCTCCTACACGCTTTGTTACGGGTGCCCTTCACAGGGTGAAACGGGAAACCGGTGAATCATGTGCTTTACTCTTAAGCCATGTCAGTCCGGTGCTGCCCCCGCAACGGTAAGCGAGCGAAGCGTCAGATCCACTGTGCCACTACGGCATGGGAAGGTGGCGCTTGCAGGATCAGGCAAACGCCTGCGCCCCTCGTGAGCCCGGAGACCGGCCCGCAACACAAAGTGACCAGTACGATCACTGAACCAACAAACCCGCGGTGGGCGGGCGCTGTTTGAACCTCTGCGCGGCTGGTCGTGCGGGGGTTTGCATGCGCTCTTATTCCCCGCTGACAGACCAGAGGGAAACGCCATGTCGATCATCAGCAGCGCCGAACACACATCCGCGAGCACCACCTCAACCCTGACCCAACGTCTGAGCGCCGCCGTCTGCGCGTCGATCCTGGGTGCGTGCCTGGTGTATTTCGCCGGTTTCTCGCACATCGAAGCAGTGCACAACGCCGCCCACGATACCCGTCACAGCTCCGCGTTCCCGTGCCATTGAGAGCTGTCGACATGATCAAGCGTATTGCGCAAACCGCAGGTTTCACCGGGCTGCTGGCCGCCCTGCTGCTGACCCTGCTGCAAAGCTTCTGGGTCGCTCCGCTGATATTGCAGGCCGAGACTTACGAAAAAGCCGAACCGGCCGCTGTTGAAATGCATGAGCACGCCGACGGTGCGATGGCTGCCCACACTCACGATGCGCAAGCCTGGGAGCCGGAAGACGGCTGGCAGCGCGTGCTGTCGACCACCGGCGGCAATCTGGTGGTAGCGGTCGGTTTCGCCCTGATGCTCGCCGGCCTGTACACCTTGCGTGCGCCGACCAAAACCTCCCAGGGCCTGCTCTGGGGCCTGGCCGGTTATGCGACGTTCGTGCTCGCACCGACGCTCGGCCTGCCACCTGAATTGCCCGGCACTGCCGCAGCCGATCTGGCACAACGGCAACTGTGGTGGATCGGCACCGCCGCCTCCACCGCCGTCGGTATCGCCCTGATCGTATTCAGCCGTCACTGGCTGATGAAAGTCCTCGGTGTGGCAATCCTTGCCGTTCCTCATGTGATTGGCGCACCGCAACCGCAAGTGCATTCGATGCTCGCTCCAGAGGCGCTGGAAACCCAGTTCAAAGTCGCTTCGCAACTGACCAACGTGGCGTTCTGGCTGGCCCTGGGCCTGATCAGCGCCTGGTTGTTCCGTCGTAAAAGCGATGGACAATACCACGCATGACTGACGTCAGCACAGCACCGACCCTGGTGGTCGGCCTGGGCTGCCAACGGGGCTGCCCCGTCAGCACGTTGCTGGCGCTGCTCGATCAGGCACTGGAGGCGCACCAGATTGCTCGTCATGAAATCAAGGCCCTGGCCAGCATCGACTCGAAGCGTGACGAACCTGCGCTAATCGAACTGGCTCAGCAGCTTGGCCTGGAGTTGATGTATTTCAGCAGTGAACAACTGGCCGCATATGAACCGCAACTCAGTCATCAATCGCAAATAGCGTTTGAACGCACCGGTTGCTACGGCGTGGCGGAAAGCGCCGCACTGGCCCTGGCGGAACAACTGGCCCAGGCCCCGGCAAAACTGCTGATTCCACGACAAAAATATGCTCAGGCAACCTTGGCATTGGCCGGCGCTGCGTAAAAAACCGATAATCCCCGCCTTCGATCATGAACACTCTTCATCTGAAGCCCTGCTCAGTCCCTTTTTCCCCACAGGAACCGACGATGACCGTCTACTTCATTGGCGCAGGTCCCGGCGACCCCGAACTGATTACCGTCAAGGGCCAGCGGCTGATTCGCAGCTGTCCGGTGATCATTTATGCCGGCTCCCTGGTGCCTGCCGCCGTACTGGAAGGTCATTGTGCCGAACAGGTGGTCAACAGCGCCGAACTGCACCTGGAACAGATCATCGACCTGATCAAGAGCGCCCACGCCAAAGGCCAGGATGTTGCCCGGGTGCACTCCGGCGATCCGAGCCTGTATGGCGCCATTGGCGAACAGATTCGCTATCTGCGTGAACTGAACATTGCGTTCGAAATCGTCCCAGGCGTAACGGCCACAGCCGCTTGCGCCGCGCTTTTGGGCGCAGAACTGACGCTGCCGGACGTATCCCAGAGCGTGATCCTGACGCGCTACGCCGACAAGACCACCATGCCAACCGGAGAGGAGTTCTCCAGCCTCGCGCAACACGGCGCGACCATGGCGATCCACTTGGGGGTTAATAACTTGGCGAAGATCGTTGAGGAACTGCTGCCCCATTACGGCGCCGATTGCCCGATTGCGGTGGTGCACCGCGCGAGCTGGCCGGATCAGGATTGGGTGGTGGGAACGCTCGAGGATATTGCCGGGAAGGTTGAAGCCAAGGGCTTTCGCCGTACGGCGTTGATTCTGGTGGGTCGGGTGCTGGGTAGTGACCACTTCAGTGAGTCGTCGCTGTATCGCGCGGGGCATGCTCATTTGTATCGCCCGTAGGGCCCCATCGCGAGCAAGCTCGCTCCCACATTGAAATGCGGTCAACTGTGGGAGCGAGCTTGCTCGCGATGGCGTCAGTAAATTTCACCCATAAAAAAACGGCGCTCACGGTGCGCCGTTTTTTGATTTCGCAGCGAACACCTTAGTAGTAGGCGTTTTCTTTCTGCGTGTGGTCGGTCACGTCACGAACGCCCTTGAGCTCGGGAATGCGCTCGAGCAAGGTGCGCTCGATGCCTTCCTTCAGCGTCACGTCGGCCTGGCCGCAGCCCTGGCAACCACCGCCGAACTGCAGGACGGCGATGCCGTCTTCGACCACGTCGATCAGGCTGACCTGACCGCCGTGGCTGGCCAGCCCCGGGTTGATCTCGGTTTGCAGGTAGTAGTTGATGCGCTCGTTGACCGGGCTGTCGGCGTTGACCATCGGTACTTTGGCGTTTGGCGCCTTGATGGTCAGCTGGCCGCCCATGCGGTCGGTGGCGTAGTCGACAACCGCATCGTCCAGGAAGGCTTCGCTGAAGTGGTCGATGTACGCGGTGAAGCTTTTCAGCCCCAGCGCGGTGTCTTCGGGTTTTTCTTCGCCCGGCTTGCAGTAGGCAATGCAGGTTTCGGCGTACTGGGTGCCAGGCTGGGTGATGAAGACGCGGATGCCGATGCCCGGGGTGTTCTGCTTGGACAGCAGATCAGCCAGATAATCGTGGGCGGCGTCAGTGATGGTAATAGCGGTCATGGAAACTCCTCGCAGGCTTGGACGCAGTTTACGCCAATCAATGCGCCGGACAAAGTCCTAGTATTTTTGTCGGGAAAAGAAACACCAATATCCCTGTGGGAGCGAGCTTGCTCCCGCAGGGGGTCTGCGGTAGATCAGAGATTCTCGTAGCGGTTCATGTCCAGCACGCCCTCTTCCACCGGATCGGTTTCCTGGATGTAGCGGCTCAGGTCATGGAAATAAACCCAGAATTGCGGATGGCTGCGGCGTATTCCCCAACGTTCGACGATTTTCTCGAAGCTGTCGGTGTCCTTGGCGCTTTCCATCGCATCCACAAAGTCCGGCACTTGCCCGGCCGGAATGTTGAACATGAAGTTCGGATAGCTGCTGAGCACACCCGGGAAAATCGTCAGGGTGTCGAGCCCCGGCTGATAGCGCAGCGATTCACCGAGCAGGAATGCGACGTTACTGTGGGCACGGTTGCGCAACAGGCTGTAGACCTCACGCTTGCCGCTGCTGGTTTCGATGCGCAGCAGGGTCGCTTCCGGGAGCTGATCAATCACTTTCAACCCGGCCGCCGGACGGGAAGTCAGGCGGCTTAGCGCCTGCTCGGCACTTTGCAGGTCCGGATCGATGTTCGGCCGCGAACAGTAAGCGCCGTCGCAGCGATTGATCGGGTCGGGCCTGGCATTGAGATCGCCGTAACGGGCCAGCAATTGCCGGGCGAAATCCCGCTTGGGATCCTGCGAATCAAGACTCAACGCAGTCGGCTTGTCATCGTCGATGGACTCGTAGTCCAGCCACATCTTGAATTTGCCACTGTTTTGATACCAGTCGTCGAGGTAGCCATCCCGGGAATCGGCGGGCATCAGGCGCAGGAAATTCTGCTCGGCACCATTGCGGATCAGGTCGAAATACAGCCGCGTCTGGGCCTGGTGGGACACGTTGCCGAACACATCGAAGTTCACTGCCAGTTGATAGTAGGTGCGCTCCAGCAGCGGATAGTCGAATAGCCAAATGGTTTGCGGCACGTCGCCGATCAGGCCTTTGGTCACAGAAGCGCTGTCGAAATGGCGGAAGATGCTCAGCAGCGCATTGTCATTGCCGGCCCACAGGGTCGACCAGCTCGGCGCCGGCTCATCGGCGTAGCTGTCCCGGCGCAAGGCTTCGTATTCGTTACGCTTGTCGCGGTAGTCGTGCCACAGGCTGAGGACGCTGCCGACATCATCGTTCTGCCCCGGCATCGCCAGCAACGGCGTGGCCTGCCCGCGATAGTTCGGATCGGTGACATACAGGTCGTGCTCGGGCGCCTGGAAAAACGCCCAGAAATTATCGCGGATCACGTCCGTGGCGATCTGACCGCGACACACCGGCCCACGGATAAAGGTGCGCACGAAGTACTCGGCGTTATCGAGCATGAACTGATAGCGCGCCTGGGCCGGAATCGCTTCGAAGGTGGCAAACGGGTTGGCCCGGCTCTGCGGCCCGTAGCCCGGCAATGCGTCGACCTGCCAGTTGCCGCTGTAGAACAGGCTCTTGACCCGCGCCAGCTTCGCCGCACTCAACGCATAGGTGATGTGGGTCTTGTGCACGATCACGCCCTGCACCGGCCACAAGCGATAGTAGAACTGCGTGCCCGGATCATCGTTCGGGCGACGGGTGTTGATCAGGTCAATCGGCTGGCCGGTCGGGGTGCGCGAACGCACCCACTGGAAGTAATGCCCGGACTCGCCATCCTTGAAGTAGAGATGGGCGAGGAACCAGTGCTCGTACAGCCATCGCCCCACCAGGCTTTCCCGGGCGCCCGGGGAGTTGAGCAGGCTTTCCCATTGGATCACTTCCTGGGCTTCTTTGGCGCTCGGGACCAGGCCCTGCCGGTCGATGGGCGCCCCTGCCGCCAGCCAGCGTTGCAGCGTCTGGTACTGCTGGTCGGTCAGGCCGGTCACTGCCAGCGGCATACCCTCCTTCGGATGCCTGGCGGCGTAGCCGTCGAACTCCCCGGGCATGGCGCACATGTTTTCCCGGTTCAGGCCCAGGACGATGTCTTCCGGCAGCCTGGCGTTGGGCTGCAATGGGGTTTTGTGGCCCAGTTCCAGCATCCGCGCCATCAATGCGGCCTGGCTGCCCTGGGCATCGAGCACCGAATAGAAGCCCTTTTGCTGCCAGGCCTGTTTGCCGGAGGCGTCATAGAATAGTCGGGTCGGCGCAACAGCCTGCCGGCGGTCCCCGTCGTAGACCGGGACTTTCGTCGCGCCACGTGCCGCGCCCTCGCCGCTGCCCAGATTGAGCTGACAGGCGGCGTCGTTGCAGGCGTGGCAGGCCACGCACTTTTCAGTGAAGATCGGTTGAATGTCGCGGCTGTATGAAATGACGGAAGAAATCGCCGGACTTTGCGCCACAGCGCCCCAGCTTAAAAACAACAGCAATGTGCCGATGACGAAGCGATACGACATGTCCCTGGTCCTGAATCCTGAAAAAACGCCGCGATTCTACCGGTCTGTCACCCTTGCCAACATGAACGATATTCATGCAAAACCGAGTCATGCTCTAAAAGCGCACAGGTTTGCTATCATCCCTGCCCTTCGTCATGGTCTTACCGAGTAGTCCAAATGTCCGATCGCAGCGTTCGCCTTCAAGCTCTCAAGCACGCCCTCAAAGAGCGCATCCTGATTCTCGATGGCGGTATGGGCACGATGATCCAGAGCTACAAGCTCGAAGAGCAGGATTACCGTGGCAAACGCTTCGCTGACTGGCCAAGCGATGTCAAAGGCAACAACGATCTGCTGGTACTGACTCGCCCGGACGTGATTGGCGGCATTGAAAAAGCCTACCTGGACGCTGGCGCCGACATTCTGGAAACCAACACCTTCAACGCCACCCAGATCTCCCTGGCTGACTATGGCATGCAAGGCCTTGCCTACGAGTTAAACGTAGAAGGCGCTCGCCTGGCGCGCAAGGTCGCCGACGCCAAGACCCTGGAAACTCCGGACAAGCCGCGATTCGTCGCCGGCGTGCTCGGCCCTACAAGTCGCACCTGCTCGTTGTCCCCGGATGTGAACAACCCCGGCTACCGCAACGTGACCTTCGATGAGCTGGTGGAGAACTACACCGAATCCACCAAAGGCCTGATCGAAGGCGGCGCCGACCTGATCCTGATCGAAACCATTTTCGACACACTGAACGCCAAGGCCGCGATCTTCGCCGTCCAGGGCGTGTTCGAAGAACTGGGCGTCGAACTGCCGATCATGATTTCCGGCACCATCACTGACGCCTCGGGCCGCACGCTGTCCGGCCAGACCACTGAAGCCTTCTGGAACTCCGTGGCCCACGCCAAGCCGATTTCCGTCGGCCTGAACTGCGCCCTCGGCGCCCGCGAACTGCGCCCGTACCTCGAAGAGCTGTCGAACAAGGCCAACACCCACGTTTCCGCGCACCCGAACGCCGGCCTGCCGAACGAATTCGGCGAGTACGACGAACTGCCATCGGAAACCGCCAAGGTCATCGAAGAATTCGCCCAGAGCGGCTTCCTCAACATCGTCGGCGGTTGCTGCGGCACCACGCCGGGCCACATCGAAGCCATCGCCAAGGCCGTGGCCGGTTATGCGCCGCGCGAGATTCCGGACATTCCCAAGGCGTGCCGCCTCTCGGGCCTTGAGCCGTTCACCATCGATCGCAGTTCGCTGTTCGTCAACGTCGGCGAGCGGACCAACATCACCGGTTCCGCCAAGTTCGCCCGCCTGATCCGCGAGGACAACTACACCGAAGCCCTGGAAGTCGCCCTGCAGCAAGTCGAGGCCGGCGCCCAGGTGATCGACATCAACATGGACGAAGGGATGCTCGATTCGAAGAAGGCCATGGTGACCTTCCTCAATCTGATTGCCGGCGAACCGGACATCTCCCGCGTGCCGATCATGATCGACTCCTCCAAGTGGGAAGTGATCGAAGCCGGCCTGAAATGCATCCAGGGCAAGGGCATCGTCAACTCGATCAGCATGAAAGAAGGCGTCGAGCAGTTCATTCATCACGCCAAACTGTGCAAGCGCTACGGCGCCGCGGTAGTGGTGATGGCCTTCGACGAAGCCGGCCAGGCCGACACCGAAGCGCGCAAGAAAGAAATCTGCAAGCGCTCCTACGATATTCTGGTCAACGAAGTGGACTTCCCGCCGGAAGACATCATCTTCGACCCGAACATCTTCGCGGTGGCCACCGGTATCGAAGAGCACAACAACTACGCCGTCGATTTCATCAATGCCTGTGCTTACATCCGCGACGAGCTACCGTATGCGCTGACCTCCGGTGGCGTGTCCAACGTGTCGTTCTCGTTCCGTGGCAACAACCCGGTGCGCGAGGCAATCCATTCGGTATTCCTGCTGTACGCAATCCGCGCCGGGCTGACCATGGGCATCGTCAACGCCGGCCAACTGGAGATCTACGACCAGATCCCGGTGGAACTGCGCGACGCCGTGGAAGACGTGATCCTCAACCGCACCCCGGAAGGCACCGACGCCCTCCTCGCCATCGCCGACAAATACAAGGGCGACGGCAGTGTCAAGGAAGCCGAGACCGAAGAGTGGCGCAACTGGGACGTCAACAAGCGTCTGGAGCATGCGCTGGTCAAAGGCATCACCACCCACATCGTTGAAGACACCGAAGAGTCGCGCCAATCCTTCGCCCGCCCGATCGAAGTGATCGAAGGCCCGTTGATGGCCGGCATGAACATCGTCGGCGACCTGTTCGGTGCCGGTAAAATGTTCCTGCCGCAAGTGGTGAAATCCGCTCGCGTGATGAAGCAGGCCGTGGCGCACCTGATCCCGTTCATCGAACTGGAAAAAGGCGACAAGCCAGAGGCCAAGGGCAAGATCCTGATGGCGACCGTCAAAGGCGACGTGCACGACATCGGCAAGAACATCGTTGGCGTAGTGCTGGGCTGTAACGGCTATGACATCGTCGACCTCGGCGTGATGGTGCCGGCGGAGAAAATCCTCCAGGTGGCCAAGGAACAGAAGTGCGACATCATTGGCCTGTCCGGCCTGATCACCCCGTCGCTGGATGAAATGGTCCACGTCGCCCGCGAAATGCAGCGTCAGGACTTCCACCTGCCGTTGATGATCGGTGGCGCCACCACCTCCAAGGCGCACACGGCGGTGAAGATCGAGCCCAAGTACAGCAACGACGCGGTGATCTACGTCACCGACGCCTCCCGCGCCGTGGGCGTGGCGACCCAGTTGCTGTCCAGGGAACTCAAGGCTGGTTTCGTCGAGAAAACCCGCCAGGACTACATCGAGGTTCGCGAGCGCACTGCCAACCGCAGCGCCCGCACCGAACGCCTGAGCTACGGCGCGGCCATCGCCAAGAAGCCGCAATTCGACTGGGCGAGCTACACACCGGTCAAACCGACTTTCACCGGTACGCGGGTGCTGGACAACATCGACCTCAACGTTCTGGCCGAATACATCGACTGGACGCCGTTTTTCATATCCTGGGACCTGGCCGGCAAGTTCCCGCGCATCCTCCAGGACGAAGTGGTCGGTGAAGCCGCCACCTCGCTATACAAAGATGCCCGGGAAATGCTCACCAAACTGATCGACGAGAAACTGATCAGCGCCCGTGCGGTGTTCGGCTTCTGGCCGGCCAACCAGGTGCATGACGACGACATCGAGCTCTATGGCGATGACGGCAAGCCAATGGCCAAGCTGCACCACCTGCGCCAGCAGATCATCAAGACCGACGGCAAGCCGAACTTCTCCCTGGCCGACTTCGTTGCGCCCAAAGACAGTGAAGTGACCGACTACGTGGGTGGCTTCATCACCACCGCGGGGATCGGTGCCGAAGAGGTCGCCAAGGCCTACCAGGACGCCGGCGACGATTACAACTCGATCATGGTCAAGGCCCTGGCCGACCGCCTGGCCGAGGCCTGCGCCGAGTGGCTGCACCAGCAGGTGCGAAAAGACTACTGGGGTTACGCCAAGGATGAGACGCTGGACAACGAGGCGCTGATCAAAGAGCAATACACCGGCATCCGCCCGGCTCCGGGCTACCCGGCGTGCCCGGATCACACCGAGAAGGCCCAGCTGTTCGCCCTACTCGATCCAGAAGCCCAGGAAATGCGCGCAGGCCGCAGCGGCGTGTTCCTCACCGAACACTACGCCATGTTCCCGGCGGCAGCGGTCAGCGGCTGGTACTTCGCTCACCCGCAGGCGCAATACTTTGCCGTGGGCAAGATCGACAAGGACCAGGTGCAGAGCTACACCTCGCGCAAAGGCCAGGAGCTGAGCGTGACCGAGCGTTGGCTGGCGCCGAACCTGGGTTACGACAACTAACCCCCATCCCCTGTGGGAGCGTGGCTTGCCCGCGATGGACGCGCCGCGGTTTCACAGGGAAAACGCGTCATCGTTCATCGCGGGCAAGCCACGCTCCCACAGGTTTCGGGTGTATTGTCTATGCTTACCTCTCATGTATTGATGACGAGGGTTTTATGGACGATCCAGTCGACAACAAGCCACCAACCTTCTGGCAAATGCTGCACAGCGTCATGGCCGCGGCGTTCGGGGTGCAAAGCGGGAAAAACCGGGCGCGTGACTTCACTCACGGTAAGCCGAGTCATTTCGTGATTCTGGGGATTCTGTTCACGGCAGTGTTCGCGTTGACACTGTTTGGCATCGTCAAACTGGTGTTGCACCTGGCGGGTATCTGAACCGACTCAGTGCATCAGGGCTTGCAGACTGAACGGGTAGCGCCAGGACGCCGGCTGCCCCTTGGCCGAGAGTTTCTGGAAATCCACACCGTAATCCTGAGTGGTGCTCAAAGCCAGCAATCGCCTGGCTTGTGCGTGATCGATCAGCTGCAACAACGGAACCTGCCGGTCGCGCCCACCATACTGGCTGACATCCACCCCCTGGTCGTAGTCATGCAACTGCACCAGCGCCCAACCACCCAGAGTGAAGTGGCCGCCCAACAGCACACTCAACCGCCCATCCAACAGCGCCTGTAACGCGGCCGGTGAATTGTTGATGGCGCTGAATAGCGCGTCCTTGCCGGGCTGGCCTCCGGTTTCGGCATAAGCCTGCATGGCGCCAAAGGCCATTTCATCGTTGGCCGACCAGACCAGCGACGTTTGCGGATAACGCTTGAACAACAACCTGGCCTGTTCATAGGCGCGCTCGCGGGTCCAGCTGCCATAGACCAACTGGCGCAACCGCACTTCAGGGTGTTCGGCCAATGCCCGCATCATGCCCTTCTCACGCTGTTGCGCGGCTGGCGTGATCTTCAGGCCGGAAAAGGCCAGCAGATCAATGACCTGACCGGGCGCGACCGGGCGATGCAGGCGAATCAGCTGCTTGAGCATCAAGTAGCCGCCCTCCTCATTGTTGGGCACCAGGCTGCCCAACCAGTCGGAATACTTGTCCGGCTGAGCGCCGAGCAGGCGCATCTGGTCTGCGGTCAGGCCGTTGTTGACCAAAAACAGCTTCACACCGCTGCCTTGAGCCAGACGCAGGATTTCGGGCGCAACGTACAGTTCGTTGACGAACACCAGATAGTCCGGTCGATTCGGCCCTTGCAGAGCCTCGCGGGCCTGCTTGAGTGTGGTTTCAGCGTTTCGCTCGGAATACTGGATGTGCAAATCCATGCCCAGGTCCTTGGCCGCGGCCTGCATGAATTGCGAGTAACTGACCCAGAACGTCTCCTGGGTGGTCCCTGGATTGAGGAACAATACGGACGCCGCCTGGACACATGGTCCCCAGACCATACCCAGCGCCAGCACTGCACCACAGAAGAACTTCAACATTGATCGTCCGAGCCCCCGGAAATTCGCCGCGCATTATAGCCAGCGAGCCTCCGTAAAACGGCGATTTTTCCGGTTTTTGTCAGACAATCGTCGGAACCGGGCCCGGACGGGGTCGTTTACTGATGGCTGACCCAGAAAACCGCCGTCCCCACGACCAGAATGATCAGGAACAAAATTGCCCAGGCATCAACAGTACTATCGCTTTTCCGTGCTTTGGTTGGGTTGCTCATTGCATCGCCTCTTGTCGGTTTTATCGGTGATTGCATAAAGACTCGAGCAGAGTAAAGACGACGATTGCCCGCACCACAAACAAGGGCTTTGCAACAACGATTCTCATTAGGCGATTTGGTTCTTTACATATGCTCAAACATCACTTTTACGCATAACTGCAAACTGGTATCTTGCCCCAGCTCCGTAGGGAGTGCGCGGCCGTGCGCGCAGAATTGCCGAGGTTTTATCGGACGCCAGCAAGCCAAAAAACGCCGCTGTTTCCGACCGGCCCAAGCCTGAGAACAGGACTTATATGTACGTATACGACGAATACGATCAGCGGATCATCGAGGACCGCGTAAAGCAGTTCCGTGATCAGACCCGACGCTATCTGGCAGGCGAGCTGAGCGAAGAAGAATTCCGCCCCCTGCGCCTGCAAAATGGCCTTTATATCCAGCGTTTCGCGCCTATGTTGCGAGTCGCCGTGCCTTACGGCCAGCTGACTTCGCGCCAGGTGCGAATGATGGCCAAAATTGCCCGTGACTACGACAAGGGCTACGCCCACATCAGTACCCGGCAGAACGTGCAGTTCAACTGGCCGGCCGTGGAAGACATTCCGGACATTCTCGCTGAACTGGCCACCGTGCAGATGCACGCGATCCAGACCAGCGGCAACTGCCTGCGCAACGTCACCACCGACCAGTTCGCCGGTGTCGCCTTCGATGAGCTGATCGACCCGCGCCCATGGTGCGAGATCGTCCGCCAGTGGACCACGTTCCACCCGGAATTCGCTTATCTGCCGCGCAAGTTCAAGATCGCCGTCAACGGTTCTACCTCCGACCGCGCCGCCATCGAAGTCCACGACATTGGCCTTGAGCCGGTGCACAACGCCGCCGGCGAACTGGGTTTCCGCGTGCTGGTCGGTGGTGGCCTTGGCCGTACGCCGGTCGTGGGCGCGTTCATCAATGAATTCCTGCCGTGGCAAGACCTGTTGAGCTACCTCGACGCCATCCTGCGGGTCTACAACCGCTATGGCCGTCGCGACAACAAGTACAAGGCGCGGATCAAGATTCTGGTGAAAGCGCTGACGCCTGAAGTCTTCGCACAGAAAGTCGACGCGGAAATGGAACACCTTCGCGGTGGCCAGACCACCTTGACCGAAGCCGAAGTGCAGCGCGTCGCCAAGCATTTCGTCGACCCGGACTACAAGGCGCTGGAAAACCAGGCCGCCGCCCTGGCCGAGCTCGACCAGCAGCATCCGGGCTTTGCCCGCTGGCGCGTGCGCAATACCCTGGCCCACAAGAAGCCGGGTTATGTCGCCGTGACCCTGTCCCTGAAGCCGACCGGCGTTGCACCGGGCGACATCACCGACAAACAGCTCGACGCCGTGGCCGACCTGGCCGACCGTTACAGTTTCGGTCAACTGCGCACTTCCCACGAGCAGAACATCATCCTGGCCGACGTTGAACAGAGCCAGCTGTTCGCCATGTGGGGCGAGTTGCGTGAGCAAGGTTTCGCCACGCCGAACATCGGTTTGCTGACCGACATCATCTGCTGCCCGGGTGGCGACTTCTGCTCCCTGGCCAACGCCAAGTCGATCCCGATCGCCGAATCGATCCAGCGCCGTTTCGACGACCTGGACTACCTGTTCGACATCGGCGAACTGGACCTGAACATCTCCGGTTGCATGAACGCCTGTGGTCACCACCACGTCGGTCACATCGGCATCCTCGGGGTGGACAAGAAAGGCGAAGAGTTCTATCAGGTTTCCCTCGGCGGCAGCGCCAGCCGTGACGCCAGCCTGGGCAAGATCCTCGGCCCGTCCTTTGCCCAGGAAGCCATGCCTGACGTGATCGAAAAGCTGATCGACGTGTACATTGAACAACGTACCGAAGACGAGCGCTTCATCGACACCTATCAGCGTATTGGCATCGACCTCTTCAAGGAGCGTGTCTATGCAGCGAATCATTAAGAACAACGAGGTCGTCGACGAGACCTGGCACCTGCTGCCCAAGGATTTCAACATCGACCAGATCAGCAACTGTGACGATCTCATCGTGCCGTTGCAGCTGTGGCGCGAACACAGCCGTATGCTCCTGGCCCGCGATGGCGGCCTGGGCATCTGGCTGGACGCCGATGAAGAGGCCGAGGAAATCGGTGAAGACGTGGCGCAGTTCCAGGTCATCGCCCTGAACTTCCCGGCCTTCACCGATGGCCGCAACTACTCCAACGCCCGCCTGCTGCGTGACCGTTATGGTTTCAAGGGCGAACTGCGGGCAATTGGTGATGTGCTGCGCGATCAGTTGTTCTACATGCACCGCTGTGGTTTCGATGCGTTCGCCATTCGCCCCGACAAAGATCCGCACGAAGCCCTGGAAGGTCTCAAGGACTTCTCGGTGAGCTATCAGGCAGCGACCGACGAACCGCTGCCGCTGTTCCGTCGCCGTTGATGTCCCAGGCCTTGAACTCTTTGCTGGGTTCAAGGCCGTCCTCCAGGCCTGTTCGGTGATCACCGGCAACGGCCGCCCCATCGTTACCCAATCGCGGTAAAGCCTGGCTCGATCATCAAAATCGCGGAAAATCCGCGGTTTGATTTTTTGCAGGTGCCCGCTAAAGGCTTACCAGAAGCGTTGCTGAGTCAAGCGGCTCCACCAGCTCAGTAGCACCCGATCGACCGAGCCGCTGGCGGCAATGCCAATGCGCTCTGGCAGGCTTTTGCGTTCGGTGTAATGCAAGTGATAGAGCTCGGACTGCCTGGCCCGCTCGGCGAGGTATTCATCGCTGGTCTTGAGTTCGTCGACCAGATGCTTGTCCAGCGCCGCGACGCCAAGCCAGATTTCACCGGTGGCCACTTCGTCGATAGCCAGTTGCGGGCGATAGCGCGACACGAAGTTCTTGAACAGTTGATGGGTGATGTCCAGATCCTGCTGGAACTTCTCCCGCCCCTTCTCGGTGTTTTCACCAAACACGGTCAGGGTGCGCTTGTATTCACCGGCGGTCAGCACTTCGAAATCGATGTCGTGCTTTTTCAGCAGGCGATTGACGTTGGGCAACTGCGCCACCACGCCAATCGAGCCGAGGATCGCGAAGGGTGCGCTGATGATCTTCTGGCCGATGCACGCCATCATGTAGCCGCCACTGGCCGCGACCTTGTCGATGCACACGGTCAAGGGCACGCCGGCTTCGCGGATGCGTGCCAGTTGCGAAGAAGCCAGGCCGTAGCTGTGAACCATGCCGCCGCCGCTTTCCAGGCGCAGCACCACTTCGTCCTTCGGCGTGGCAAGGGTCAGCAAGGCTGTGATTTCGTGGCGCAGGCTTTCGGTGGCTGAAGCCTTGATATCGCCGTTGAAATCCAGCACGAACACCCGGGATTTGGCCTCGGTTTTGTTCTTCTGTTTCTTGTCGGTTTTAGCCTGCGTCTTGCGCAAGGCCTTGAGCTGGTCCTTGTCGAGCAAGGTTTGCTCCAGGCGCTCGCGCAGCCCTTTGTAGAAATCATTGAGCTTGCTGACCTGCAACTGGCCGGAGGATTTGCGCCGCCCTTTGCTGCGCAAGGCCGCAAAGCTGGCCAGGACCACCAGAATGGCGATCACCAGGGTCACGGTCTTGGCCAGGAAAACGGCGTACTCGGAAAAAAACTCCACAAAGGCACCTCGAAGGCTTGAAAGCTTCATTCTACGGGCATTTTTCAATGAGTGTCTAACATCGTTCTAACGCTGGTCTAACACTTTGAGCCCGTGAGAGCTACCACCAGCGGCCCCGAATAATCAGCCTTCTGGGGGTCCTTATCGCCTGCCCGTGAGGGGTCCTTATGGCGCCCGCGAGGACCTGCGCGAGGGCATACGGGGGAACCTGAGCCTGTAGATGCAATGAGGTGGTCATTCCCAAATTTTCTGTATTTTATCGTTAAGGTCCCTTGAGGTGCCCGTACAGCCAAAAGGCCAGATGGACAACCACACAGACCAGATAGGCAGCCTGTAGGGTGTCCATGGGGTTTCTCCTTTAGGTTGTTTCTTACAGCCCCCCGTGACTTTTAGGGTGAGCATCGAGGCCCACTGGTCCTCTCTCGAAACCATGCCAGACTCACTAACATAGCTCTACTGGTAGAGTAGCGTCGCTTGGCATCAAAGTAAGAAGCCATCAATGATGTTCGCAACCAATCTATAAGGAATATTTGTGCGTGATCAAGAGCGCGATGAGTCAATGAACGACGACAGCTTGAGCATGGTTGATAGTGCTGGAGCTTTTATCGGTGTGACCAGTTTGATGAAGGCTGCAAGGACTGAGGATGAAATAGGATGTGTGCTAAGAAGTCATTTGATAGCTGAAAGCATCATGGAGAAATACTTAGTTAGTAGAACTCAAGCAAAACTGTCTCGGTTTTTTAATTTCAAAGATGGACGAATGAGCTTTTCCGTAAAAGTTCAACTTTGTCTGGCCTTTGGAATGCCAATAGAGTTTGGTGAGTTCTTAGTGGGCCTGAATAAAATAAGGAATAAGTTTGGTCATGATGTGGACTCCGAGTTAAATTCAAGGGAGCTTGAT